>NZ_JAWQUO010000002.1:0-201950 GCF_033446605.1 Iodobacter sp. CM08
CAATTGCGGCAAAGATTTCATCCATTCGTGAAATACAGAAGATTTCATGATGCTTTCTCCTTGCGACCTATATTTCAGTATAGCGAGAAGAACGTATTTCAACTGTTAACGCAGACAGAGCCTTTTCAAAGGGGGAAATAAAGCACCATTGCGCGTATTCGAAGCTCTGCGTGCAAACTCGAATGTTCAGCGAAAGTGCAATACGCCACTAATCAACCTTAGCGCCACTCCATCAATTATTGCACAGCAGTAACAATATCTTTCTTATTTGGCTAATTATCTTTAATTGGGTAATGGTTAAAATACGATCAATCAAAACGCAAGGATTCGCTATGAAGATGCTTAAAACACGTGCTGCTGTTGCTTGGGGGCCTAATCAGCCTTTAGTGATTGAAGAGCTTGATCTGATGCCGCCGCAAAAAGGCGAGGTGTTGGTGCGTATCGTGGCGAGTGGGGTTTGCCATACCGATGCTTACACCTTATCGGGCAAGGATTCGGAAGGGATTTTCCCTGTGGTGCTGGGGCATGAGGGCGCTGGCGTGGTGGAGGCGATTGGCGAGGGCGTGACCAGCGTGGCAATTGGCGATCATGTGATTCCGCTTTACACCCCAGAATGCGGCGAATGTAAGTTTTGCACGTCGGGCAAAACCAATCTGTGTCAAAAAATCCGCGCGACCCAAGGCCGCGGTGTGATGCCGGATGGCACCACGCGTTTTTATAAAGACGGTCAGCCGATTTATCACTATATGGGCACGTCTACTTTTTCTGAATACACCGTGTTGCCAGAAATATCGCTGGCAAAAATCAATAAAGAAGCGCCTTTAGAAGAAGTCTGCCTGCTGGGCTGCGGCGTGACCACTGGCATGGGCGCGGTGATGAATACCGCTAAAGTAAAAGCCGGCGACACCGTGGCGATTTTTGGCTTGGGCGGGATTGGCCTATCGGCGGTGATCGGCGCGCGCATGGCCGGGGCGAGCCGGATTATTGGTATCGATATCAATACCAGCAAGTTTGAACTCGCCAAACAGCTGGGTGCGACGGATGTGATTAATCCTAAGGACTTTGAAAAGCCGATTCAGGATGTGATCGTAGAAATGACCGATGGCGGGGTGGATTTCTCTTTTGAGTGCATCGGCAATGTGAATGTGATGCGTTCTGCCTTGGAATGCTGCCACAAGGGCTGGGGAGAATCGGTAATTATTGGCGTGGCAGAAGCCGGTGCAGAAATTGCGACCCGACCATTTCAGCTGGTCACTGGCCGCGTATGGCGCGGCTCAGCTTTTGGCGGTGTGCGTGGCCGTAGCGAGCTGCCAAGCTTTGTTGATCGCTATATGAAAGGCGAATTTGCCCTTTCTGATTTCATCACCCACACCATGCCGCTGGAAGAAATCAATACCGCTTTTGAGCTGATGCACGAAGGCAAATCAATCCGCTCGGTGATCCATTTTTAATTTTCAGTCATCGCTTAGGGAAGCCAAGTCTTGAAACACTTCGGCCCCAGAGCAGGGAGTTTCACGGAGAAAGTAGAAAGCTAGGTTTTCAGGTTTAGCTGCAAGCTGCATAAGTAGTGGCATGGCAAGGTTTATGGGTTTTCTCCGTGTATCTCCGCGTCCTCCTTATCTCCGTGTTTTAAGGTTTGGGTTTTCATTTAATTGAAAGGATGGTTATGTCTCTGGAACTGATTAGCAGTAACCGCAGCTTTGGTGGCTGGCATAAGCGCTATAAGCATCAGGCCAGCAGCACTTCGTGCGAGATGACGTTTGCGGTGTATTTGCCGCCGCAAACGGCACAAGGGGGCAAGGTGCCGGTGGTTTATTGGCTATCTGGCCTGACCTGCAATGATGAAAACTTTGCCACCAAGGCCGGTGCGCAGCGGGTGGCGGCAGAGCTGGGGATTTCTTTGGTGATGCCAGACACCAGCCCGCGAGGCAGCGATGTGGCCGATGCGGGGCGTTATGATTTGGGGCAGGGGGCGGGCTTTTATGTGAATGCCACCGAGGCGCCGTGGCAGCGGCATTACCAGATGTACGATTATATCGTCAGCGAACTGCCTTCTTTAATCGAGGCGCATTTTCCTGTGACTAATCGTAAGTCCATCAGCGGGCATTCGATGGGTGGGCATGGCGCTTTGATGATTGCTTTGAAAAACCCGCAAGCCTATCGATCCGCCTCGGCTTTTGCGCCGATAGTGAACCCCGCCCAAGTGCCTTGGGGTGAAACGGCGTTTAGCGAGTATCTGGGGGATGATAGAAGCACATGGCTGGCTTTTGACAGCTGCCATTTAATGCAGCACGCCACGCAGATGTTGCCACTGTTGATTGATCAAGGCGATCAAGATAGCTTTATGCCGCAGCAATTGCAGCCAGATGCCTTAGAGAAAATAGCAAGGGAGCGCCAATGGCCGTTCACTTTAAATATCCAGCCCGGCTACGACCATAGCTATTACTTTATCGCCAGCTTTATTGAAGCGCACCTACGCTTTCATGCTGATCATTTAGGGGCGTAGTTGGTTTTAGATCGCTTAAACAGAACTAAAACCCAAATCTTGAACCACGGAGGCCACAGAGAACACGGAGTTTCACGGAGAAAAACAAGGCTTGAATTAAGCTGTTTTGTAAGTTTTTAGTATTTTAAAACCCAGCAATTAGGATTCGTATCACTACTAGTAGCACGGGGCTTAAATCTCCCCTTGAAACACGCCGAAGCGAGGAACAAGCGGGCGGGGTTTCGGCGAGGACTGTCTGAGCGAAGCGAGTTCCGCAGCCGCCGCTCGATTGTCCGCAGATGAGGGGCTTTCGTGTTTCGTGGGGTGGCCTTCTTTGGCTTCGTTTCTTGGCCACACAAGAAAGGAAGGTCCAGCGGGACGCCCGCACCTAAATCAATGTGCCGAAGGCACTAAAAAGATAGCTTTCGACACATCAAATCACAATAAAAAACGCGGGCCCCACTCGCCCTTTAAGATTTATCAACTTGTAGGGCGGGTGAAACCCGCGTTTTGCGTATCTGCTAGCGGGGCTTTCCCGCTGGAAGTTAATTACTTCTGCGCGCGATCGTAGCTTTCCATGATCTCTGCGTGGGCTGCGGCTTTGTCGCCCCAACCAGTAATCTTCACCCACTTGCCTTTTTCTAGGTCTTTGTAGTGCTCAAAATAGTGCTTAACTTGTGCTAGCAGCAGCTCTGGCAGGTCTTCCAGTGTTTGGATGTGTGCATACATGGCACATACTTTTTCTACTGGCACGGCAATGACTTTGGCATCCATACCGGCTTCGTCTTCCATGCCCAATACGCCAATCGCGCGGCATTTGATGACCATGCCTGGCAACAATGGGAATGGGGTGTGAACCAGCACATCCACAGGATCGCCATCTAGCGACAGGGTGTGCGGCACAAAGCCGTAGTTCATTGGGTAGGACATGGATGTGCCAACAAAACGATCAACGATGATGGCGCCCGATGCTTTGTCGAATTCGTATTTAATTGGTGGTGCATTAGCTGGAATTTCGATAATGACATTGAAATCGTTTGGTAAATCTTTGCCTGCGGCAATTTTGCTGATATCCATTTGATGATTCCATAGTTTCAATTGAGAACGGCGGCAATTATAAAGCCTGCAGCTCTGCCATGTACAAATGCTTATGCATAAAAGTAATACCTACGCAGCAGCCAACACTTTGGCGGTATACACTAGGGGCAATCTTTTATGATTTGACTGCGATGAAGCCACATTATCTTTCCCCATTATTTGATCCGCGCTCTATAGCCGTGATTGGTGCCTCTGAAACGCCAGGGGCGGTAGGTACAACGGTCTTTGCCAATGTACTGGAAGGGGGGTACAGCGGTAAATTATTCCCTGTTAATTTACATCGTGAGCAGGTCTTGGACATTGCCGCGTTTAAATCGATCGCCAAAGTACCCATGGTGGTGGATTTGGTGATTATCACGACTCCGGCTAAAACGCTGCCTGATTTAATAGAAGAATGCGGTAAAAAAGGCATTAAAGCCGCTGTGATTATGTCTTGTGATTTTGTTGGCACAGATAAAAAAAGCCAGCTTCTGCTGGATAAAATCATGGAACGGGCACGGCATTATGGCTTGAGGATTATTGGCCCAACGGTATTTGGCCTGTGCCGCGTTAGCTCTAAGCTAATGGCGGGCAATTATCAGGGCAAGCTTAAAAACGGCAGCATGGCGCTGGTATCGCAATCATCGTCGATTACTTCGGCGATTTTAGATTGGGCCGAATCGCATGATGTGGGGTTTTCATCGGTGGTGTCCTTAGGCTCGGCAGTCGATGTGGATGTAGGCGAGGTGCTTGATTACCTTGTGGCCGATCCTAAAACCCAGAGCATTCTGCTGTATATCGAAGACCTACAAGAGGCACGTACTTTTATGTCGGCGGTGCGGGCTGCTGCCCGCTCTAAGCCGGTGATGGCGCTAAAAGTGGGGCGGTATAACGACGCTTCTGCCGCGCATGGACGCACACATTCTGAGCGCTTAATTGGCCGTGATGATGTGTTTGATGCCGCGCTAAAACGCGCCGGTGTGCTGCGCCTGCGCTCGATTAATCAATTATTTACTGCTGCCAAAGTGCTGAATGGCACGTTTAAAACTAAGGGTCGCCGCCTTGCGATTGTCACCAATGGCATTGGCGCGGGCATGATGGCGGTAGATAGAGCGCGTGATTTACACGTGGAGCTGCCCGAATTAACCGCAAGCACGGTGGCTTGGTTGGCCAAAAACCTACCTGCGCAGGCGCGGCGGAATAATCCGGTGGATATTCTGGGCGATGCATCCCCTGAGCGCTTTAAGCTGGTGGTGGAGGCGGTGTTGGCCGATGCTAATATCGATGGGGTGTTGGTGGTGTTTACCCCGCAGGCGGGGACTGATCATTTACGCACTGCCGAAGCCATGATTGCGCTGAAAAAAACCAGCGATAAGCCGCTGCTGATGGCATGGATAGGCGGCAAAAAAGTTGATGCCAGCCGTAAATTACTGAATAAAGCGGGTTGTGCTAGTTTTTCTGCGCCGGAACACGCCGTAGAGGTGTTTTACTCCTTGGCCGCATGGCAGCATAACCAGCAGCTATTGCTGCAAACGCCTGCGCCGCTGGGGGAGTGGATTGCGCCGGATATGGAAACGGCACGCATGGTGATTGATAATGCGCTGGCTTCTGGGCGCAGCATGCTTGATGAAATCGAATCCAAAGCGGTGTTGCGGGCGTTTCATATTCCTGTGGCGCTGACGGTCAGGGCAAGCAGTGCCGATGATGCGGTGAATGCAGCCATGGGCATGGGCCTGCCCGTGGTGCTGAAAATAGACGCCATTGATGTGATGCATAAAACTGATATCGACGGTGTGGTGCTTAATCTAAGCAGCCTGATCAGCGTAGCCACCGAGGCGAATAAAATGCTGAGCCGTGCGCACGATAGCTTAGGTGTAGAGCGGGTGCGTGGGCTAACGGTGCAACCTATGCACGGCAAAAAAAATGCGCGTGAGCTGATGGTAGGGGTAGTCAATGATTCGGCCTTTGGCCCCGTCATTAGCTTTGGTGCAGGCGGGATTGCGGTTGAGGTGTTTAACGATATCGCCGTTTCTTTGCCGCCGCTCAATGGCTATCTGGCCGAGCATTTAATCCGCCGTACCCGCATTAAAAAAATGCTTGAGCCGTTTAGAAACCAGCCCGCTGTGAATATCGAGGCGGTTAAAAATGTACTGCTGCGCGTTTCTGAAATGGTGTGTGAGTTACCACAGATTCAGCAGCTGGATATCAACCCGCTGATTAGCGATGAAAACGGCGTGATTGCGGTGGATGCCAGCATTATTGTGGCTGCGGTGGACCCAAAAGCCCGCCGCTACGCACATATGGCGATTCATCCTTATCCATCGCATTTGATGCAGCTCACCCAGCTCAAAACCGGCATGCCGATGATCTTGCGCCCGATTAGGCCGGAAGATGCCGAACTACTGATTCAGTTTGTGAGCCGCTTATCGGATGAAACGCGTTACAACCGCTATATGAGCGTGCTTAAATCCCTGCCGCAAAGTCTGCTGGCGCGCTTTACCCATCTGGATTACGCCAGAGAAATGGCGATTGCCGCCACGGTGCAGGCAGGGCAGGGCGAGCAAATTATTGGCGTGGCACGCTTTACCGCTAATCCTGATAAAGACAGCTGCGAATTTGCGGTGGTGATTGACGATGCTTGGCAGGGCAAGGGCTTGGGTAACCGCTTGATGGAAGCGCTATTTACCGCCGCACGGGATATGGGCATCTCGGTGATTGAGGGCGAAGTGCTGAGCAGCAATAAAACCATGTTGGCGTTTATGAAATACCTTGGCTTCACCATTCAGACCCATCCAGAGGATAATGGTCTGAAGTGGGTGGTAAAAACATTATAAAAGAGGCTGTGCAGCTTAGCTGAGAAGACAATGACGATATCCTGTAGTACTTGCAAAGCCTGTTGTTGCCAGTTAGAAGTGATGCTGATCGCTGGTGATGACGATGTGCCGCCGCAATATATTGAACAAGATGCATGGGGCGGCGAGATTATGCATCGTCTGAGCGATGGCTGGTGCGCAGCGCTAAACCGGCAAACCATGCTTTGCACGATTTACGAGCAAAGGCCATGGATTTGCCGCGAATATGAGGCGGGCGATTTTGATTGCATGGAGCAAAGAAAGCGTATCCCGCTGCTGCAGATTTAGCGCCTGCTAAGCCGTGAATAACAAGTTTTCATGAATTTTGAACGGACTAAAATAGCGTCATCCCCGAGTGTTTTTGTTGGGGATCCAGTAACGTAGCTGGATTCCCGCTTCCGACTAAAATATTTGAGGGCGGGCTCTGCGCCGGAATGACGATGCTGATTTTCGTCATACTCGATAACTTATGATGAAGTGCTTAGCGTTAATCATGCGGCAAGTTTTTTTCGACGCGTTGGTCTGGAATAAACCAAATCACCGCCACCGCAATATAAAGCCCGATTGCAATCCAGCGGCTAACAAAGGCCAGCGGAATAGCTACGGCATACAAAATAACGGATATTTTGCCTTTTCTATCTTTGCCCATTGCAATGGCCAGAGGGGAATCAAAGCCATGAATCTTGATCAGAATATTCATCATAATTGGCCAAGCAATACCCGCCATAAATAGCACCACACCATAGAGCGCCACGGCCAGCGGCGAGAAATGGCTTTCCTGCATCCAGCCCGTGGTCACCGGAATTAAAGACAGCCAGAACAGTAGGTGTAGATTGGCCCAAAGCACGCTGCCATTAATTCTGTGCACCATATGAAATAAATGGTGGTGATTATTCCAGTAAATCCCCACCATGATAAAGCTGAAGATATAACCCAAAAAAATCGGAATCATCGGTAAAAGCGCATGGGCATCCTCGCCATGCGGCACTTTTAATTCTAATACCATGATGGTGATAATAATGGCGATCACCCCATCACTAAACGCCTCCAAACGCGTCTTGCCTATCGCTCCCATACCATCCCCTTATTAGAATATTGAAATGTCATTCTAGCCGGATTTCATCTTCCTGCCCTAGGTGCCCCTAGCGTGTTTTCATAGTTTTAATCAATAGCATTTAACAATGTTCATCATTTAAACTATCAATTAGACCTGAGCGTGAGGGGGGCTTAAGATGACTTCACTGCTTCACAAACAACACTTTCTCTACTCAGGAGTTACACCATGTCTTTGATTAATAGCGAAATTAAACCATTTAAAGTAAACGCATTCCATGTAGGTAAATTCACTTCTGTGAGCGAGGCAGATCTAAAAGGCAAGTGGTCGATTGTGTTTTTCTACCCTGCTGATTTCACCTTTGTTTGCCCTACCGAATTAGGCGATCTGGCTGACTTTTACCCAGAATTCCAAAAAATGGGTGTAGAGGTTTATTCAGTTTCTACTGATACTCAGTTCACCCACAAGGCTTGGCACGATACATCAGACACTATCAAGAAAATTAACTACCCAATGCTGGCTGACCCTACCGGCACGCTGACACGCAATTTTGATGTGATGATCGAAGAAGAAGGCTTGGCACTGCGTGGCACTTTTCTAATCAACCCAGAAGGCCAGATCAAGCTGTGCGAAATTCATGATAACGGCATTGGCCGCTCTGCTGCCGAGCTGATGCGTAAAGTGCAAGCTGCTCAATATATTGCCAAGCACCCAGGCGAAGTTTGCCCTGCTAAATGGCAGCCAGGCGCAGAAACGCTAGCCCCATCGCTTGATTTAGTTGGCAAGATTTAATTAATGCGCAGGGCGGGTGCAACTCATATCTGTTAACTAAATAGTGCTAAACCTTGAACCACAGAGATAGTGAGAGCACAGAGTACACAGAGAAAGACTCAAAGCCTTATTTCCTCTGTGAAACTCTGTGGGCCTCTGTGTTCTCTGTGGTTTAAGATTTAACCCACTGATTCATATAATTATTTTTTTTTGTTAGCGCATATAGCGTTCCATCCGCCATACAACATTCGCTTTTATTGCAAAAGCACTTTTCTTCTTAGCGCAAAGCGCTTTTTCAATAAAAACCATTATGGAGAATTCATCATGCTTGAATCCAATATTAAATCTCAACTCGCTGCCTATTTAGAAAAATTGCAATTCCCTATTGAGCTGCAGGCGGCGCTGGATGAAAGCCCTGCTGCCATCGAAATGAATAGCTTGCTGCAAGAAATTGCCGAATTATCAGATAAAATTACGCTTAGTTATCAAGAAGCCACACTCAAGCCTTCCTTTGGCATTGCCCGCCTTGGGGAAGCGCCCCGCGTGCGCTTTGCCGGTATCCCAATGGGGCATGAATTTACCTCCTTGGTGCTGGCCCTGTTGCAGGTGGGTGGCCATCCGCCTAAGGTTGAAGCGGCGCTGATTGAGCAAATTAAAGCGCTGCCTGGCGAGCTGCACTTTGAAACCTTTATCTCGCTGACCTGCCAAAATTGCCCAGAAGTGGTGCAGGCGCTCAATCTGCTGGCGGTGCTCAATCCAAAAATCAGCCATGTCATGATTGATGGCGCGCTGTTTCAAGATGAAGTGAATGCACGACAAATTATGTCGGTGCCTTCGGTTTATCTCAATGGCGAGGCCTTTGGTCAAGGGCGTATGGGCGTAGAAGAAATCGTGGCCAAGCTGGATACCGGCTCGGCGGATCGCCAAGCTGAAGTGATCTCTGCCAAAGCGCCGTTTGATTTGCTGGTGATTGGTGGTGGGCCAGCAGGCGCTGCTGCTGCGGTGTATGCCGCACGCAAAGGGATTCGCACTGGTGTGGTGGCCGAGCGCTTTGGTGGGCAGGTTCTGGACACGATGAGTATCGAAAACTTTATTTCGGTACAAGAAACCGAAGGCCCAAAGCTGGTGACCGCGCTAGAGCAGCACGTGAAGCAATACGATGTGGATATTATTAATCTGCAACGTGCCGAATCGCTGAGCCTAGATGAAAATGGCATCAGCCAGATTCGCCTCGCCAGTGGTGCCACGCTGCAAAGTAAATCGGTGATTATCGCCACCGGCGCACGCTGGCGCGAAATGAATGTGCCAGGTGAGCAAGAGTACCGTGGCCGTGGCGTGGCCTACTGCCCACATTGCGATGGCCCACTGTTTAAAGGCAAGCGTATTGCGGTGGTGGGCGGTGGTAATTCTGGCGTAGAAGCAGCCATTGATTTGGCTGGAATTGTAGAGCACGTAACCCTGCTGGAATTTGGCGCAGAATTGCGCGCCGACGCGGTATTACAGAAAAAGCTTTACAGCCTGCCGAATGTGGTGGTGATTACGCAAGCGCAAACCACAGCAGTATTGGGCGATGGGCAAAAGGTGAATGGCCTGCAATATACCGACCGGCAAAGTGGTGAATCGCATCAGGTCGATCTAGCAGGAATTTTTGTGCAGATTGGTTTGCTGCCGAATACCGATTGGTTGAAAGGCACCTTAGATTTAAGCAAACACGGCGAGATTGAAGTCGATAACCGTGGGCAAACTTCGCTGGCTGGGGTGTTTGCTGCAGGGGATGTCACCACCGTGCCTTTTAAGCAAATTGTAATCGCCATGGGTGATGGGGCCAAAGCATCGTTGGGGGCATTTGATTACTTAATGCGCCATTAAAATGGCGGGTGGGCATGTGCCCACCCTACATTTTTTATTTTTTTAGCCAGCCTTCAATCTTGCCAATAATTTCTTTATCGTCTGGCTCGGTCACTGAGCTATAGGCGCTGACTGTTTTACCGTCTGGAGCGATCAGGTATTTGTAGAAGTTCCACTTGGGCGAGGTGTCAGAGGCGGTGGTGAGCCTTTTAAACAGTGGATTAGCATCTGAGCCGCGCACGCTGGATTTCTCTAACATGGGGAATTCTACAAAGTAGGTGAGTTTACAAAAATCGCCGATTTCTTTGTTATCGACCAGTTCTTGTTTAAAGTCATTGGATGGAAAGCCCACCACCAGTAACCCTTGGTCTTTATATTTAGCGTAGATCTTTTCTAGTTTTTCAAATTGCGGAGTAAAGCCGCATTTGCTGGCGGTATTCACCACCAGTATGGGTTTGCCGCTGTAGGCGCACAAATCAAAGGATTTACCTTGTAGCGTTTTGCTTTGAAAATCGAGCAAGGGCGGGCAGGCAGCGCTGCAGATGCCGCTGACGAGTAAGAGTAATAGTGCACGCATGGTGGTTTTCCTGTTTGTTGTCATGATTCATTTGTAGGGGCACGGCATGCCGTGCCCCAGCATGGTTTATTTCTTGCAGCTACCTAAGTCCTGCCATACCCCCCACTGAGCGCTTTTTGCGGGTTCCTCACCACTAGTCCACCACTTGTTTTGATAGTTATGCAGGTTCTGGCTGACCTTAGTATTGATCGTGGCATAAGTGCTGGTGGCTTTCCAATCTGGTGCGCAGCTAGTGGATGGCGTAGGCGTTGGTATCGGAGTTGGAACCGGTGTTGGCACTGGCGTAGGTATAGGAGTCGGAGTTGGAACCGGTGTTGGTACTGGTGTTGGTCTCGGTGTTGGCTCTGGCGTTGGTACAGGAGTCGGTGTTGGAACAATGACGCCACTTATATCCACTTTGAAGGTGTATTCACCATTATTGCGGGCGTAAACGCGGTTATCTTGCACAGATTTAACTGGCGATACGCTGCCATTGGCTGCCAGTATTCCCACGCTAATATAGTTTGAGCTGATATTTACTTTTTGGGCCAAGTAGAAAGGCCAGTTTGCTGCCAGCGCGGTGTTTTCACCGGTCTGGCTGTCGTAGCCGGTGGTAATAGAGAAGCTTTCTAAGTCGCGACCATCTTTATCAAACAGGCGGAAAGTAATTTTGCTGTCGGCTTTTAAATCCTGCTGAGCACGGATTTGCCCTAGTTCCTTATAGGTAGACAGGCCACCAGAGAAATTGACATCAGAGCAGGAATAAAACGCTTCGTCACTGTCGCTGCGCTGCCAAACATTATAAATAATATGTATGCCGGTTTTTTTAGGCAGTGGGCAGCTGAGTTTGTATTTTTTATCGACGGCCGTTGTATTACCTAGCGTACAAAATGGCTTGTCTTCTAGGTCAGACCAAGCGAGTGTTTTGTTGGGGTTCCAGCCGTCTTTGGTGATAAAAAACTGCCAGTTGCGTGTTTGGTGGGTTGCTGGTGCGGCGTAGATAAAATCGAACTGGCCGTTGGCATCAGCGGCTATCGGTGTGACTGGCCGTTGGCATCAGCGGCTATCGGTGTGACTGGCCAGTCGGTGCGGGCAAGATTCATCCCTGCGTAATTAGATTTACCCCCAGCACACAGTTGGCCATCAGGCACAAAGGCCTTGTGATTGCCGTTTGGCAACTGGTTTACACCTGACCAGTCGTAGAGCATTTGCGGGCCAGATACAGCTACGGCTGCTTGGCAGGCTGCAGATTTGGGGCTTTCAGGGCCTTCTTTATAGCAGCTTAAAATCCGGCTAATAGGTACTTCCATGGTGCCATGAGCACTGGCTAGAGGTGTGAATAAACTGGTTAAAATTGCGCTTAAAATGTATTTTTTTTGCATTGTTGTCTGTCCATCCAAGTTTATAAAAGAGTGTCTTTGATCTACGCCAATTGACATCATCAGCTTATTGAAAGATTTAAGAAAACTCAATTAGGGTTGCCCAATAAAAAACCCCGAATAAATTCGGGGTTTTATGAAAGCAAGTGCTGGGTTTATTTCTTTTTTTGCGGGGGCAGGTCTGTACATACCCCTTTGAATACTTCCGCAGCCATACCAATCGATTCGCCCATAGTTGGGTGAGGATGGATGGTTTTACCAATATCTACCGCATCGCAACCCATTTCGATCGCTAGGCAAATTTCACCAATCATATCGCCAGCGTGTGGGCCAACAATAGCGCCACCAATGATTTGCTTAGTATCTTGATCGAAAATCAGCTTGGTAAAGCCTTCATCGCGGCCATTGGCAATGGCACGTCCGGATGCTGCCCATGGGAATACACCTTTACCGTAGTTGATGCCATTTTTCTTGGCTTCATCTTCGGTCACGCCAACCCAGGCTACTTCTGGATCTGTGTAAGCCACACCAGGAATCACGCGGGCATCAAAGAAGGCTTTGTGGTCTGCGGCATTTTCAGCAGCAACGTGCGCTTCGTGCACCGCTTTGTGCGCCAGCATAGGCTGGCCAACCAAATCGCCAATCGCAAAGATATGCGGCACATTGGTGCGCATTTGTTTGTCGACAGGGATAAAGCCGCGATCAGTCACAATCACCCCTGCGTTTTCTGCGCCGACTTTGCCGCCGTTAGGCACACGGCCTGTGGCGTGCAGTACGAGGTCGTAGCATTGCGGCTCTTTAGGCGCGTTAGCCCCTTCAAAAGTCGCCCAGATGCCATCTTCTTTGGCTTCAAGACCCACTGTTTTGGTGTTGAGCATGATGTTGTCAAAGCGATGGGCATTCCATTTTTCCCATACTTTAACCAAGTCGCGATCCGCGCCTTGCATCAGGCCATCGAGCATCTCCACCACATCCAAGCGTGCGCCCAGTGTGGAGTAAACCGTGCCCATTTCCAGACCAATAATCCCGCCGCCCAAAATTAGCATGCGTTTTGGTACTGATTTGAGCTCCAGCGCGCCGGTTGAATCAACCACGCGTGGATCATTCGGCACAAAAGGCAGCTTAAATACTGAAGAGCCAGCGGCGATAATCGCTTTCTGGAACTTGATGATTTTTGTCTCGCCAGTGACTTCTTTGCCATCACCTGAAGTGATTTCTACTTCCATATGGTGAGGATCAATAAAGCGAGCCACACCACGTACAAACTCAACTTTACGTGCTTTGGCCATACCCGCAAGGCCGGTTGTGAGCTTGCCGATGACTTTTTCTTTAAAGCCACGTAGCGCGTCGATATCAATCTCTGGCTCGCCAAATTTAATCCCGTTGGCCGCCAAGTGTTTCACTTCGTCAATCACCGCCGCATTGTGCAGCAGGGCTTTAGAAGGAATACAACCTACGTTTAAACACACGCCGCCCAGCTTAGAAAAACGCTCAACGACGATGGTTTTCATGCCAAGGTCAGCAGCACGGAAAGCCGCGGAGTAGCCACCGGGGCCACCACCGAGTACCACCATTTCGCATTCATAATCTGCTGCGCCGCTGTGGCTGCCAGCGACGGGGGCGGCTTGTGGTGCTGGAGCAGCAGCTGGGCTTGGCGCTGCAGCTGGCGTCGCCGTGGCAGCAGCTGCTACTTCCAGAATCACCAGTAGGCTGCCTTCAGAAACCTTGCTACCAACAGCAATTTTAACTTCTTTAATTACACCGGCGTGGGTGGAAGGGACTTCCATCGTGGCTTTGTCGGTTTCTAGCGTGATTAGCGATTCTTCAACGGCAACCGTGTCGCCGACTTTTACAAAGACTTCGATCACATCGACATTGTCATGGCCACCGATATCGGGGACTTTAATTTCGATCAGATTGCTCATCATTTATTCCATTTGATCTGGGCGTCATCAATTTGACTGTAGGGTGGGCAAAACGGTTTACCTTGCCCACGCGGATCGGCTGAGATTGACGCGTGGGCACAAAAGCGTGCCCACCCTACGGGTTTTGATTTACTTGCTTACAGCACTAAACGGCGGATGTCGCTTAGCAGCTTGCCGAGTTGCACGGTGAAGCGTCCAGCCATTGCGCCGTCGATCACGCGGTGATCGAAAGACAAGGACAATGGGCACATCAGGCGTGGCACAAATTCTTTGCCATTCCAGATCGGCTTAACTTGTGATTTGCACACGCCAAGAATGGCCACTTCTGGTGCGTTGACGATAGGCGTAAAGCTAGTGCCACCAATCCCACCAAGGCTAGAAATGGTGAAGGTTGCACCTTGCATATCAGTAGGCTTGAGCTTACCTTCGCGCGCAAGGGCGGAAAGATCGGTCAATTCCTTAGCTATTTGCTTCAGGCCTTTTTGGTCTACATTCTTGATCACCGGTACAACCAAGCCATTTGGCGTGTCAGCTGCAAAGCCGATGTTGTAATACTGTTTTAAGATCAGATTGTCGCCATCTAAGCTAGCGTTAACCGTTGGGAAAGCCTTCAATGCTTCAGCCGCAGCCTTAATAATAAAGGCCAGTGGCGAGAGCTTCATGCCGCTCTTTTCCCACTCTTTACCGATGGATTTGCGGAATTCTTCCAGCTCGGTGATATCGCATTCGTCGTTAAACGTCACATGCGGGATCACTACCCAGTTGCGGTGCAGATTTGCGCCAGACAATTTCTGGATGCGGGTGAGTGGCTTGGTTTCGATTGGGCCAAACTTGGCAAAATCAACTTTTGGCCAAGGCAGTAAATCAAGGCCAGAGCCTGTGCCCGCTGTAGCTGCTGCATTGGGTGCAGCGGCAGCGCCGCTCATAATTGATTTCACATAGGCTTGCACATCGCCATGCAGAATGCGGCCCTTAGGGCCTGTGCCGGTGATGCGGGTCAGATCTACGCCAAGTTCACGGGCAAAGCTGCGGATCGAAGGAGACGCGTGCGCTTTTTTAAAGCCTGTTTCGTCGATGCTGCGTGCTACCGGAGCAACTGGAGCAACTGGAGCGGCCGCTGCCGGTGTTGCAATATTTGCGACGGGTGCAGCGGCTGCGGCTACTGGAGCTGCTGCCGAGACCGTACCTTTCAGAACCAGAATCAAGCCGCCTTCGCTGATTTTATCGCCTACTTTTAGCGTGATACTTTCAACGATACCCGCTTCAGGGGAGGGCACTTCCATTGAGGCTTTATCGGTTTCTAGCGTGATCAGCGATTGTTCTTTCTCTACTACATCGCCCACTTTTACAAATACTTCAATCACATCAACCGCATCGTGGCCACCGATATCCGGTACGCGCACTTCGATGCTGCTGGCAACGGCTGCCGGAGCAGGCGCTGCAACAGGGGCGGACGGAGCAGGTGCTGCAACAACTGGAGCCGTAGTAGGTGCTGCTGCGCTAGCTGCTGCTTCCAGCAGTAAAACAACGCTGCCTTCAGAGGCTTTATCGCCAATCTTAATTTTCATTTCTTTAACAACACCGGCGTGGGTCGATGGCACTTCCATCGTGGCCTTGTCGGTTTCTAAAGTAATGAGAGATTGCTCTACTTCAATGGTATCGCCAACTTTTACAAAAACCTCGATCACTTCAACGCCCTCATGGCCGCCGATGTCGGGGATTTTTACTTCAATCAATGTGCTCATATATACGAATCCTGTGAGGGGTATGGAGTGAGAGGAGAGGAGAGATGCGTCCCTCCTCCTTGTCTTTAAGCGTGTTGCCTAAGACAAAGTCTCACTGCTTTACACGGTCCAAGGCGCTGGTCGGCCTGCTGCAATGCCGTACTTTTCTAGGGCTTCTGCCACTTTCGCCGCAGGGATTTTGCCCTCGTCAGCCAGTGCTTTCAGAGCAGCAATCGCAACGTGGTAGCGATCCACTTCAAAGAAGCTACGCAATGCCTTGCGTGAATCAGAGCGGCCATAGCCATCACAACCCAGAACCACATACTTAGCAGGAACGTATTCACGTACTTGATCTGCAAACGCGCGTTTGTAATCGGTTGCCGCAATCACTGGGCCAGTACGGCCAGTCAGGCATTCGGTTACGTAAGGCACTTGCTGTGCAGCCAGTGGGTTAAGCATATTGTGGCGCTCAACCGCCATACCATCACGGCGCAATTCGTTAAAGCTTGGGCAAGACCAGATATCTGCATCAATGCCAAAATCAGCTTTAAGTAAGGCTGCGCCAGCAATTACTTCGCGGAAGATCGTACCTGAACCCATTAGCTGTACTTTCAGTGCCGCGTCTTTTGCGCCTTCTTGGAACATATACATGCCGCGCAAAATGCCCGCTGCCGAGCCTTCTGGCATCGCTGGGTGGCTGTAGTTTTCATTCATTACCGACAGGTAGTAATAGATGTTCTCTTGGTTTTGATACATGCGGCGCATACCGTCTTGCACAATCACCGCTAGCTCGTAAGCGAAGGTTGGATCGTAGGACACGCAGTTAGGGATAAACTCAGCAAACAGATGGCCATGGCCGTCTTGGTGCTGCAAGCCTTCGCCGTTTAGCGTGGTGCGGCCAGCCGTACCACCAACCAAGAAGCCGCGAGCGCGTAAATCGCCCGCTGCCCATGCTAAGTCACCGATACGTTGGAAACCAAACATCGAGTAGTAGATGTAGAACGGAATCATGGTGACGCCGTGGTTGGCGTAAGAGGTTGCCGCAGCAATCCAATCGCTCATCGCACCGGCTTCGTTAATCCCTTCCTGCAATACTTGGCCGGTTTTGGATTCTTTGTAGAACATCAGTTGATCGGCATCTTGTGGCTCGTACAGCTGCCCCACGTGCGACCAAATACCCAGCTGACGGAACATGCCTTCCATACCAAAGGTGCGCGATTCATCCGGCACGATAGGCACGATGCGGTTACCGATTTTTTTGTCTTTTACCAAGGTGTTCAAGATACGAACAAAGGCCATGGTGGTGGACATTTCTTTTTCGCCGGTGCTGCCCAGTAGGCTTTGCAGTGCCTCTAAACCTGGCACTTCGAGTGGCTCATCGATTGGCTTTCTGGATGGCACAAAGCCGCCGAGTGCCGCACGGCGCTCATGCATATGCTTGAGCTCTTGGCTGTCGTCAGCTGGGCGATAGAATTTACATGCAATCGCTTCTTCGTCAGTCAGCGGGATATTAAAGCGATCACGCAGGTAGAGCAGATCGTCGTCAGACAATTTCTTAGTGTTATGCGCAACGTTTTGTGATTCGCCTGCTTTACCAACGCCAAAGCCTTTTACGGTTTTAACCAGCAGTAGGGTAGGCTGATCTTTGTGCTCAGAAGCGGCTTTATAGCCGGCATACACTTTATACAGATCATTACCACCACGGGTTAGACGCCAGATATCGTCATCCGACATGGCCGCAACCAAGTCGAGCAATTCTGGGTAAGCACCGAAGAAGTGTTCGCGTACATAAGCGCCGTTTTTGGATTTGTAGGTTTGGTATTCACCATCTACGGCTTCCATCATGCGTTTTTGCAGCAGGCCTTTTTTGTCCTGAGCAAGGATGGCATCCCAGCCTGTGCCCCAGACTACTTTAATCACATTCCAGCCAGAGCCACGGAAATCGCCTTCCAGCTCTTGAATGATTTTGCCATTACCGCGCACTGGGCCATCAAGGCGCTGTAAATTGCAGTTAATCACAAAGATCAGGTTATCAAGTTTTTCACGGCCTGCTAGGGAAATGGCACCTAGTGATTCTGGCTCGTCCATTTCGCCATCGCCGCAGAAGCACCATACTTTACGATCGCCTTTTTGTTTAAAGCCACGATCGTCCAAGTACTTCATAAAACGTGCTTGGTAAATGGCCATCAACGGGCCAAGACCCATCGATACCGTTGGGAACTGCCAGAAATCAGGCATCAGCCAAGGGTGTGGATAGGACGATAAGCCACCGCCTTCTACTTCACGGCGGAATTTATTCAGTTGGTCTTCAGTAATGCGGCCTTCAAGAAAAGCACGTGCATACACGCCTGGCGCAGAGTGGCCTTGGAAGTAAACTAAGTCACCGCCGTGGTTTTCTGAAGGCGCGTGCCAGAAGTGATTCCAGCCGATATCGTATAAAGTGGCTGCGGAGGCGAAAGATGAAATATGCCCACCCGGCTCTGCTTCGTCGCGATTGGCTTTAACTACCATTGCCGCCGCATTCCAGCGGGTGTAAGCCAGAATGCGTTCTTCCAGATTAGGCTTACCTGGGTGCTTGGCTTGCAGGTGCGCTGGAATGGTATTGATGTAGGCCGTGGTGGCGGTATACGGAATATTGACGCCGTCTTGACGAGCGTGATCAACTAATTTTTCAACCAAAAAATGAGCGCGCTCTGCGCCTTCTTTTTCGAGGACGCTATCGAGTGACTCTAGCCATTCTTGCGTTTCTTGGGGATCGAGGTCATGAAGCTGCTCTGCCATTGGTCTCTCTACCTTGTGAGTGGGTTGATTATTCGCACAATTAAATGTACGAAGGCAGGCTGGTTGTGTGGACCAGCCTACTTTTAAAAGGCCTGCATTGTAATCGGCCAGAATGAATCCATCCCGTTTAACGGGGTGTATTTCGCTTGTAATAATTCACCAGACCATTGGTTGAAGCATCGTGGTTCGTGGTTAAGCCTGGGGTGGTTAAGTCAGCTTCAATGGCTTTTGCCAATTGTTTGCCAAGCTCTACACCCCATTGGTCATAGGAATTAATATTCCAGACCGTGCCCTGTACGAATACTTTGTGCTCGTACAGAGCAATCAATGCACCTAAACGCCGCGGGGATAAACGCTGCATTAAAATGGTATTAGTTGGGCGATTACCTTCAAATACTTTATGTGGAACTAAAGCATCTTGAGCTTCGCCAGTAATGCCTTGAATATCTAATTCTGCCCGTACTTCGGCTTCATTTTTACCGCGTAAAAACGCTTCTGTCTGGGCAAATACATTGGCCATCAGAATGGTATTGTGCGGCTCAGGAATATCTGGATGCTCTATGGTGGCAATAAAATCGACGGGTACGATTTGGCTGCCCTGATGCAATAACTGGTAATAAGCGTGTTGGCCGTTAATACCGGTGTCACCCCATACAACGGGCCCGGTGCGATAGTTCACGCGTTTGCCATTCAAATCAACCGTTTTACCGTTTGATTCCATATCCAGTTGCTGCAAATACGCAGGGAAGCGATACAGCGACTGGTTATAAGGGGAAATAAGCTGGGTGGATGCGCCAAAGAAATTCACATACCAAACACCGAGCATGCCCATAATGACCGGTAAATTTTGCTCTAATGGCTTGCTGCAAAAATGTTGATCCATGGTGTAGGCACCATGCAGCAAGTCTTGGTAATTGTGTTTGCCCAGATAAATAGCAATCGGCAAACCAATTGCGCTCCATAGGCTATAGCGGCCACCAACCCAATCCCAAAACTCAAACATATTATTGGTATCAATACCAAATTCACCCACTGCTTTGGCGTTGGTAGAGACCGCTACAAAATGCTTGGCAATATGTTTTTCGTCCCCCGAAGCTTTTACAAACCAAGCGCGTGATGTGCGGGCATTGGTGAGCGTTTCTTGGGTGGTAAAGGTTTTGGAAGAAATAATAAAGAGTGTTGTTTCTGGGTTAAGTTCTGCAAGCACTGACATCACTTGGTCGCCGTCTACGGTCGAAACAAAGTGCATTTTTAAGCGTTTGTGGCCGTAATCTTTCAGCGCTTGGCAAACCATCAGCGGGCCAAGATCGGAGCCGCCAATGCCGATATTTACGATATCGGTAATCGCCTTGCCGGTATAACCCAGCCATTCGCCCGAGCGAACCTTATCTGAGAAGTCGCCGATTTTTTCTTTAACAGCGTTTACTTTAGGCATCACATCTTCGCCATCCACGATCAATGGATGCTTGTCTAGATTGCGTAATGCGGTGTGCAGCACGGCACGATGCTCGGTGCTATTAATCTTTTGCCCAGAAAACATCGCCTTGATGCGCGCTTCTAATCCAGATTGACGTGCTAAATCCATCAGCAAAGTCATGGTCTTGGCGGTGATGCGGTTTTTTGAGTAATCAAAAAACAAGCCGCCTGATTCAAGCGAAAATTTCTCAAAGCGTTGTGGATCGTCGTTAAACAAATCACGCAGATGCAGTGGCGACACTTCATTAAAGTGTTCTTCTAACGCCAGCCACGCTGGTGTTTGAGTGAGGTTTGACATCTTGCTATCCTTATCTAATCAGCTGTAATTATCATGACCACGAACGCGCTTTTCTTTAAGGCTGCGCTTCATTTTTTCGAGTTGGTCGATGAGTTCTGGCCCACGTCTGAGCGCTACGCCAACGGCAAGCACGTCGATAATCACCAGATGCACGATGCGGGTAATCATTGGGGTGTATAGATCTGGGTCTTCCATCGTGTCGGCATAGAGGCAAAGCGTGCAACGCTTGGCTAATGGCGATTTTGAATGGGTAATGCCGATTACATCGGCTCCTGCATCGCGGGCAATTTCTACTGAACGCAGTAAATCTAAAGTGCGGCCTGAGTTTGATACGGCAACCACCGCATCTCCTGGCCCAAGCATCGATGCGCTCATGCCGTGCATATGCGGATCGGTATAGGAAACGGTAGGTACGCCCAAGCGGAAAAACTTGTTTTGTGCATCAATGGCCACTGCGCCGGATTGCCCCTGACCATAGACTTCGATCTTTTTGGCATTCGACATAATGGTAATTGCACGCTCCAACACATCGGTGTCTAGCTCATTACGGCAACGCAGCAGGTGCGAAATATTGTTATCAAATAATTTGCGTGCTAGATCGTGTGCAGAGTCATCGCGGCTGACCATGGAGTGCACATAAGGCACGCCAGAGACCAAGCTGCGAGTGAGCCGCAATTTAAAATCTTGCAGGCCAGAGCAGTTGAGTGAACGACAAAAGCGAATCACGGTGGGCTGTGAAACCAGTGCCAACTCGGCAATTTGGGCGATGGGGGCATTAGCAACCAAATTAGGTTGCTCAATGACTAATTCAGCCACTTTTCGTTCTGATTTGCTGAGGCTATCGAGTGCGGCCTTGATACGTTCGAGCATGTATTTTTCTCACTGTAGGGTGGGCATTCGCCCACGCAGAACTTTGACATCAACGCGTGGGCAAGGATGCCCACCCTACATCTCTTATGCGGCCCAAAATACCTGTTTGAGCCCCAAACATTTATCCAGCACACGGCGGATAGGAAATAGCTCGGTTTCGGCTTTTTGCTCAAGTAAAGCGTCTTGCAATAATGCTTTTTTACTATCACTCGTGATATGTACGATTACCGAGCGGGCTGCTGCCAAGGTGGGCAGTGTCAGCGTAATACGCTGATGCGGTGCGGCTGGCGGGGTGACTGCAGCACAGCGTGCTGTTGAGGTGCAGGCGGCTTCCAGCTCTGCTGCAGCAGGGAAAAGCGATGCAGTATGACCATCGTCCCCCATGCCTAAAATCAGCACATCGAGTGGAGCGGGCAGGGCAGCTAGGCGCGCTTCAATGGTCGCTTGGCCTGCATGGGCCGTTGGGGCGCTGGAAACTTGTGAGATAAATGTGGCGCTAGCGGCTTTATCTTGCAGTAAATTTTCGCGGGTTAGGCGCTCATTACTATCGGCGTGATCGGGGGCGACCCAACGCTCATCGGCCAAGGTGATGGTTACTTTTGACCAATCTAGCTCTTTCACACGCAGCGCTTTAAACATGCCTGCTGGCGTTCTACCGCCAGATACCGCAATCCCTGCCTGGCCACGTGCAGCAATGGCCGCGCTTAATGCTTGAGCGATAAAGTCAGCCAGTTGAAGATCCAGTTCATCTTTTGAGACAAATTCCTGCCAGGACAGAGACGACATGTAGTTACCTTTAATGATGATGAAAGAACGGGCCAGAAAACCGGCCCGCTTGTTACATTATTTACTCTTCTTCGTGCCAGCAAAGGCCATCACGGGATAGCAAGGCAGAAGACGCTGCTGGCCCCCAAGTGCCTGCAGTGTATGGCTTAGGGCCATCTGTACTGCTTTCCCAGTTGTCAATAATAGGCTCCACCCAGCGCCATGCCGCACGTTGCTCATCGCGGCGTACAAACAATGATAGATCACCACGAATCACATCAAGCAACAGGCGCTCATAGGCTTCTGGGCTGCGGGTTTTAAAGGTTTCTTTAAAATCCATATCCAAATGCACAGGACGCAAGCGGCCTTGATTACCAGGCTCTTTTGCCATCATATACAAGCGAACCGATTCATCGGGTTGCAGCTGAATCACTAAGCGATTAGGCGTGCTGGCGCTGCGGCCATAAATGGAGTGTGGTGCTTCACGGAAGTTAATCACGATCTCAGCAAGACGCTCAGAAAGGCGTTTGCCAGTACGCAGATAAAACGGTACACCTGCCCAACGCCAAGTTTGAATCTCTGCCTTAAGTGCAACAAAGGTTTCGGTTTTGGAGCCAGCAGGCACATCCGGCTCGTCTAAATAACCAGGCACAGGTTTGCTTGCCACCGCCCCTGCACGATACTGACCACGTACTACTTTGGTGTGGACGTCTTCGGTAGAGAGCGGTTTTAAGGCTCGTAAAATTTTGAGTTTTTCATCACGAACCGCATCGGCATCGATCGATGCTGGCGGCTCCATCGCAACGATGGTGAGCAGTTGCAAGAGATGGTTTTGCACCATATCGCGCAGCGCACCGGTTTTGTCGTAGAAATCCGCGCGGGATTCAACGCCAACTTGTTCGGTTACAGTAATTTGTACGTCGCGAATCCATTCTCTGCGCCAAAGTGGCTCAAGCAGGGTATTGGCAAAGCGCAGTGCCATTAAGTTTTGGACAGGTTCTTTGCCCAAATAGTGGTCGATTCGATAAATTTGGTGTTCTTGGAAATATTCACCGACTTCATCATTAATTTTATTTGATGAGGCTAAATCGTGCCCTAATGGCTTTTCAAGCACTACGCGGGCATTGCCAGCGGCAAGGCCTACTTCGGACAGACTCTTGGAAATAGGCGCAAATAGATCAGGTGCGGTGGAGAGGTAAAACACGCGTACACGCTTTGGAAAGGCGTTTAGCGTATCGGCCAGCTTGGTGAATTCTGCAGGATGATTGGCATCCAATTGCAGGTATTCAATGCGCTCAGCAAACGAGGCCCAATCGGCATCGTTATAGTGCTTACCTAGGTAGCCAGTGGCTAGGGCATGCGCCTTTTTGAGGTAAGCGGCGGTATCAGGAACACTACGGCCCAAACAGACAATGCGCCCTTCTTGCGGCAGATTGCCTTCTTGATGTTGGTGGTACAGTGCCGGTAGCAACTTACGCATTACCAAGTCACCAGTGCCGCCGAACAGCACCATGTCGAAAGCGTCGATCTGAGTCATCCGCGAAAATCCTTTTACTTGAGTCGGTTTTTGGCCCTTGGCAGAACTGCTCTGCAAAACACAGTTGAGCCTACTTGGCGCGTAAGACTTTGTAATCTTACTACACAGCTAAATAGTGGCGCAAACGAAATTCGCCAAGGGCTGTTAATGATGGGGGTTAACACGTAGCGTAGAATGGTAACCCTGTGTAAATGTTGACTATTGATGCAACGCAACGAAATGGAAATTCCCAGTCGATGCGGTTGAAGTTATAGATGCTTTGTAGTAAAACTACGCTCAATTTTATAGAAATGTACGTGGCGTCGTGATGCCGCCGTAACTCGGAGCCCCTGTTTATGTCTGTTCATCCCAAGCTTGCTGAAGTCACCGCCCGTATTATTGCAAGAAGCCAAGGGCCTCGTTCACGTTATTTAGCCCGCCTTGAGTTGGCTGCGAGTAAGGAGCCATCGCGTAAAGGTTTAGCCTGTACAAATCAGGCTCATGCTTGGGCTGCTGCGCCAGAAAACGACAAAATTATGATGCGCGAAATGCGTCAACCTAATTTGGGAATTGTCTCTGCATACAATGACATGCTGTCGGCACACCAACCCTTTGAAACTTTCCCTGCTCTGATTAAAGAAGCTGTTCGCCAAGCGGGTGCAACTGCACAATTTGCGGGTGGCGTACCTGCAATGTGTGATGGGGTAACCCAAGGCCAGCCGGGTATGGAGCTGAGCTTGTTTAGCCGCGATGTGATCGCAATGTCTACCGCAATTGGCCTATCGCACAATGTGTTTGATAGCGTAGTTTGCTTAGGCGTTTGTGACAAGATTGTACCGGGCTTATTGATTGGTGCTCTGCAGTTTGGTCATTTGCCAACGGTGTTTGTTCCCGCTGGGCCAATGACTTCTGGCATTGCTAATAGTGAAAAAGCCAAGGCGCGCCAATTATTTGCCGAAGGTAAATGTGGCCGTGAAGAATTATTAGCTTCAGAAGAAGGCTCTTACCACGGTGCGGGTACTTGCACCTTTTTTGGTACGGCCAATTCTAATCAAATGTTGATGGAAGTGATGGGTCTGCACTTGCCAGGTGCGGCCTTTGTAAACCCAAATACACCGCTGCGTGATGCCTTGACTGTTGCGGCAGCACAACGTGCGATTGCCATTACCTATAAGGGCGATGAGTTTACCCCTGTAGGTAAAGTGGTCGATGAAAAATGTATTGTGAACGGCATTGTTGGCCTGATGGCAACCGGCGGCTCAACCAATCACACCATTCACTTAATCGCTATTGCGCGGGCTGCGGGCATTATTATTGATTGGACAGATTTTGATGATTTGTCGGCGATTATTCCGCTGCTCGCCAAAATTTATCCCAATGGCTCGGCAGATGTAAATCACTTCCATGCCGCTGGTGGTATGGGTTTCTTGATTCGCGAGCTGCTGGATGCAGGTTTAATGCACGAAGACGTGCTGACCGTAGCAGGCAAGAGCCTGCGCCCTTACGCCAATGAGCCTTTCCTTGGCGAAGATGGCAAGGCGGTATGGCGTGCTGCACCTACCGAGCCAGTGGATGACAATGTGGTTCGTCACGCCAGTAATCCATTTAGCGCCGATGGTGGTTTACGTCTCCTCGCCGGTAATTTAGGCCGTTCCGTGATTAAAATTTCGGCTGTTAAGCCAGAAAACCGCAGCGTGCTTGCCCCTGCCATTGTGTTTAATGATCAAGACGATGTGCTGGCCGCATTTAAGCGTGGCGAGTTAGAGAAAGATTTTGTGGTGGTGCTGCGCTTCCAAGGGCCGCGTGCTAATGGCATGCCCGAGCTGCATAAGCTCACCCCAGTACTGGGCCTATTGCAAGATCGTGGCTTTAAAGTGGCGCTGGTTACCGATGGCCGCATGTCGGGCGCATCGGGTAAGGTGCCATCGGCGATTCATATGACACCCGAAGTATTAAACGGTGGGCCTCTTGGCAAGGTGAGAAGCGGCGATATGATTCGCTTAGATGCCGATGCAGGCGTGGTTGAAGCCTTGGTTGATGCGGCTGAATGGGCTGCTCGAACCGTGGATACTGCAGATTTATCTGCGAACGAACATGGCATGGGGCGCGAGTTGTTCGCGACTTTCCGTGGTGCAGCAACCGGCGCAGAAGAAGGCGCGATCAGTATGGGCTTGGCTCATTAATTAAGTTGTACGTTGGATGGGTGGAGCTGCGTTTAACCCATCCTACTTATCTCATCATTTACTACAGAACAGGAAGAACGACCCATGCAAATTCGCGAAATCATGCGCTCTTGTCCGGTGATGCCGGTTTTGGTCATCGAGAAAGTAGAGCACGCCGTTCCCTTGGCCAAGGCCTTGGTTGAGGGTGGCATCTGTGTTCTTGAAGTGACTTTACGTACCGAAGCGGCTTTGGCTGCAGTGCGTGCAATTGTTGATAATGTGCCTGGTGCTATTGTGGGTGTGGGTACCGTGGTGCGTCCTGAGCAATTTGCTGAAGCGAAAGCGGCTGGTGCAGTTTTTGCCGTAACGCCTGGCCTTACACCTAAGCTAGCTGCTGCTGCTCGTGCTGCAAAAATTGAATTACTACCAGGTGTGATGACGCCTTCTGAAGCGATTGCTGCTTTGGAAGAAGGCTTTGACGCGCTGAAATTATTCCCTGCTGAACAAGCCGGTAGCTTAGGTATGCTTAAAGCCATCGGTGGCCCGCTGCCACAAATCTTATTCTGCCCAACTGGTGGTGTAAGTCTTGAATCTGCACCTAAGCTCTTGGCCTTGCCAAACGTAGGCTGCGTGGGCGGCTCGTGGCTGGCCCCTAAGGAAATGGTTGCAGCGGGTGATTGGGCGGGTATTACCGCTTTGGCCCGCGCTGCAGCAGCATTGGCTAAATAATTAAAACTTAGGGTGGGCACGGCTTTTGTACCTACGCGTAATGGCATGGCTCAATTCGCGTGGGCATAAAAATATGCCAGCCTTAAGATATGCATCAATATTTCACTATTTATAGGGAATAGCCATATCGTCAGCAAGACGACAGTTGGTTATGCTCTATATTCAATTTTTTATGCCTACCTACCCTAGGTAAGCGCTTTTTCTGATCTCACTGAGGAGCACCAGGCAATGGCAGCAATTCGTATCGCAATTAACGGCTACGGTCGTATCGGTCGCAATGTACTACGCGCTTTGTATGAATCTGGCCGCACTGATGAATTCCAAATTGTGGCAATTAACGATCTGGGCGACGCTAAAACCAACGCTCACCTGACACAATACGATACTGTGCACGGCAAGTTTGCTGGCAAAGTATCGGTTGATGGCGATTTCATGATCGTAAACGGCGATAAAATTCGCGTTTGCGCTCAGCGTAATCCGGCTGATCTGCCATGGGCAGAGATCGGCGTAGACGTGGTGATGGAATGCACTGGCTTTTTTGCTAGCAAAGCAAAAGCTTCTGCGCACATTACTGCTGGCGCGAAAAAAGTCATCATCTCTGCTCCTGGTGGCAGCGATGTAGACGCGACCATCGTGTTCGGCGTAAACCATGACACACTGAAATCAACAGATACCGTGATTTCAAATGCATCATGCACCACCAACTGCTTAGCGCCGCTGGTTAAGCCATTGCACGATAAAATCGGTCTGGTTTCTGGCTTGATGACCACCATCCACAGCTACACCAATGACCAAGTTCTGACTGATGTGTATCACGAAGATCTACGCCGTGCTCGTTCAGCAACGCATTCCATGATCCCTACTAAGACTGGTGCAGCAGCTGCTGTGGCCTTGGTATTGCCAGAGCTGAAAGGCAAGCTGGATGGTTTTGCTGTGCGCGTACCAACGATCAATGTGTCTTTGGTTGATCTGACATTCACCGCAGCGCGTGAAACAACGGTTGAAGAAATCAACCAGATCATGAAGGAAGCGTCGGAAGGCTCACTAAAAGGCGTGTTGAACTATAACGACCTGCCTTTAGTCTCGATCGATTTCAACCATGATCCAGCGTCTTCCACCTACGAAGCATCGCAAACTAAGGTTTCCGGTGGCACTTTGGTGAAAGTACTGTCTTGGTACGACAACGAGTGGGGCTTCTCCAACCGTATGCTGGATACTACTAAGGCTTTGTGGAACGCAAAATAAGCATCCATTACTGCTTGTAATACAAAATGCCCACAGCGATGTGGGTATTTTTTTGCCTGCTATTGTTGGACTATGTAAAAAAATAAAAATCCCGTGCATCTAAAGCTTGGCGCACTAGGCCTCTCTATAAGCGCCTCAAGTTCATCACGAGTTGATGCATAGCTAGCCAGTCTATCGTTGATTTATAGCTTTAGCTTAGGTCTTCCTGATTATGCCTTTTACTCAATGAACTCTGTGTAGATGGATTTCTTGAGTGTTGGACGTGGTTTTTGAATGAGTAGGGCGGGTGAGACCCGCGAGGCATGCAGAAGAAATACGCGGGTTTCACCCGCTCTACGATATTTATAATGAGATTAAGCAAGAGGCATAATTAGGTAGGTCTTTGTTGTCTTTGGATGCACGGGTTTGTCCTTGGCTTAAAACGGCCATTGCGCTTGCTTAGAAGTAGCGCACGCTGGGCTAGAAGGTAACTTGGACCTTCATGTGTGCTTTTGCTTGGGCGTAGTAGCTAGGTGGCAAATTCTTGAGCTTGCTAAGTAGTAAGCTGCATTTTAGATCGGCCCAAAAAGCGCCATCTCCGAGTGTTTTTATCGGGGATCCTAGTGTATCGCTGCACTTTCGTTTAAGCGGTTAGAGCAATCTTGATTTGCCTCATGTTGAAAAACTTATTGCGGAGCACTTATACGATGTTTTTTTACATGCTTTGGACTAATAGATGTTGCAGATCAACAACATCTGCTCTTGCTTAATGGCGGAGTTTTATCATTTACCAATACGATTTTAAATGCCAAATGAATTTTCCGGCTGTTTTTATTTCTATTTGTCATTACAGGTATGAAAATATTTTTAATTTTTTTATGGGTATTTTTTGATTTCCATATCAAATTTTTTGATTAATATCTTGGTAATTTTTGAATTTTTATTTGGTTTTATTTGTGAGATTTTTTTATTTTTAATCTGTATATACGCGCTCGTTTATTAAAAATAAGGTTTATTACTTAGTATAAGTGCCTTTTTTCTTTGTTGGTATTTTTACTTATAAGGGTTTGGTATTTTTACAGCAGAACAAAATTAATCGCTGTGTTTATATATGGGCTTCGGAGCACCTAGTACGCATATTTATTTATAAGCGGATTCGTAGTGATGAATTAGCTTTAAGTAAAACGCGACAAGGTGATCTTTAAAATCATATGGATCCGAATTCACACAGTGAATTCGTGGCTCAACCAATATAAAGGAATTTCAGTATGTTTAAGCGCGTTCTTATCGCTACTGCCGTATCCGCAATGTTTGCAGCTCCTGCATTCGCTGACGTAACTATCAGCGGTTCTGCTGAAATGGACTTGATGTACAAGACCAACCAAGCTGGTACAGACGGCAAGGGTAAAGTTGCTGAAGAAATCGCCGTTGTGATCAACGTAGACGGTACAGACAAACTGGACACTGGCGACACACTAAAATGGCGTCTGGCGCAAAAAGTAGCAACTCCAGATCGTTACGATAGTTTCGGTCAACGTGAAGCTTGGATCGGTTACGAAACTAAGTTCGGTGAAGTTCGCTTCGGTAACCAGTTCTCTAACCAATATCTTGAAATGGATGGTTTCGCGAACAATGGTTCAGGCAACTTGTGGGCTGACTTTGGTTCGCAACAAGTTCAATACGCAAGCGGCGTAAGCTACTTCTCACCTAAATTCAGCGGCTTTAGCTTTGCTGGTCAATACGATCTAGGTAACGGCCGTAACTCAGCCCGCGCTATGGAATTGACAGCAAACTACACTGGCTACGGTTTTAATGTTGCTGCTGGTGCTGCTGAAGCGAAGAACGGCGCGAACGCTTCTTCTTCTGCGGGTACATTTGGTGGTTCTGAAAAAGGTTGGGGCCACTCAGGTGAATTCCTTGTAGGTACTAATGCAGAAAACAAACTGCGTACTTACAATATCGATGCTAAGTACAAGACTGGCGCGTTTGATTTAGCTGCTGGTTACAAGCGTAACGAATGGAATGGCACTGTTAATTTGGCTGTAGCTGGCCAAAAAACTACAGTTGACCAATTCTTGGTTGCTGCTGGTTACACTATGGGCAAAAACAACTTCAACCTTGGCTATCAACGTGTGCAAGACAGCAAGACTGATGGCAATAAAGTTGATAACGGCATGAATGTTATTAACGCTCAGTACAACTACACGCTGTCTAAGAACACTGTTGCTTTTGCACAAGTTCGTCATCACATGCTAGATACAGCTGGTAAAGCTAGCGTAATGACAGAGAAGACTTCACAGCTTGATGGTTTTGCTATCGGTTCAGACAAGAAAAATGCAACACGCCTGATGGTAGGTACATGGACAGCGTTCTAATTTAGAACCTGCTCATAAGCAATACGCCGGCAATATGCTGGTGAGGCGCTTAGCCACCTTAAAAAACGCCACGATGTAAATCGTGGCGTTTTTTTGTGCGTGCCAGCATCTGCGCCATTTATAGCAAATCGGTGTTGCGTTTGGGACACACAATGTTGCGGATATACGACGCAATATTGCGTGGGTTTGTACCTATTGAGTATTCTTGGCTGGTAGCACAAGCAATATATGCCTTGATGTACTGAAGTTAAAAAAATCAAATTCGCCTTTAGGAGAGATGAATTATGTTTAAACGTGCTCTGATCGTGGCTGCTGTTGCAGCTGCTTGCTCTGCTTCTGCTTACGCTGAAGTAACTATTAGTGGTTCAGCAGAACTGGATGTTATGTACTACAGCAATCAAACTGCTGATGGTAAGGGCAAATTTGCTATTGATACACCGGTTATTCTGAATTTTGACGGTGTGGATAAGTGGGACAATGGTATGTCCACTATCTGGCGCATTTCGCAAAAGCCAGGCCCTGGCGGTAGCGATAAAGCAACTGCTCCAGCTGCATTTGGTACTCGTGAAGCTTACATCGGTGCTAAAGGTGGTTTTGGTTCGGTTAAGTTTGGTCGTATTTTCCAACAAACTTACCTGCAAAAAGACTGGCCTTACCTGACTGATGGCTCGGGCAATACTGGTGAAGACCGTGGTGTTGGCTCAAGCGCTTTCTTTGATAATGCGATTGGCTACGAAGGCACATTTGGTGCTGTTAACGTATTCGCATCTGCTGATCTGGGTACTGGTTTTACTGATAAGAAAAACGGTAAGCAGGGTTATGAATTGGGTGGTGGTGCAACATTTGGTGCATTCCACTTTGATGCCTCTTATCTTGCTCAGAAAAATGCTGCTGATGAAGAGAAAGCAACATTTAAGCTTGACGGTACTATTGACAAGGCAGGTAAGCCTGCATTGTCAGCTACTGGCTATGACAGCACATTCTTCTTGGGTGGCCGCGCGGCATTTGGCGCTTTGACTTTGAGCTTAGATTGGGCGCATGACAAATATGATCGCACTGATGTTAAAGAAGACGCAATCCACGGTAAGGTTGGCTATAGCTTCAATGACAAACTGTCTCTGAATGCAGGCTGGACGCATATCAAGGATAATGGCGCCGGTGATAAAAAAGCTGATCAGCTAAGCACTCAGCTTGCTTACAATTTGTCTAAGAACACTATGGCATTTGTGCAGTATCGTTATATTAAACTGGGTGGTGCAGGTCTGAAGCCTGAGGGCTTCACATGGCAAGCACAAGGTATCGATAGCAGCAAAGACAGCATGCAACGTCTGGTTGTTGGTACATGGACAGGCTTCTAATCGTTTAAATTACTTAAACGAAATTAAAACCCCGCTTAGGCGGGGTTTTTTGCATTTATTGCTTGGAGTTTGTATCTTGGGAGAGACTGGGTGATGTGTTTGCCGCAAACGCATAAAGCCCCTGATTTTCATCAGGGGCTTTATTTTTGAATCCTGGCGGAAGCGGTCGGATTCGAACCCACGGAGGACTTGCATCCTCGGCAGTTTTCAAGACTGCTGCCTTAAACCACTCGGCCACACTTCCTTTGTGTCTTTGTCTTGCAACTCAGACAGGAACGCATTCTAGCAGCTTTTTTAGGCTTGTGTAAACAATTTGAATAGAAAATAGCTTTTTTTGTTTGGATACTTAAAATGTTTAAAAAAACGCTGATAAAGCGCGGTACACAATCACTTTAGAGTTTTTCAAGTACTGCAAACTTAGCTAATACGCAGTGCTCGGTGTGCTCCATCGCTGGGGATAAGCGAATACGGTAAGATTTATCTTGGGCAGTGAATTTATATTCTCTGTTCTCGGTAAAAAAAGCGCTAGGAATAATGAGGAAGCGTGCAGGGTTAGTACTAGGGCCTTCTGGGGCATAAATACACTGAAAGCTATCTTCTGTTAGTAAAGGGGTTAAGGTGACGATCACAGGGCTTTGAGTCAGCGTTTCTACACCTATACTCATCATGCCTTTTTGGCTGCGATTCACCCGGCGCACAATACCTATCGTAAAAGGGTGCTGGCCAATGTTGGCTAAACCCAGAAACTCGCCTACTTCTAATGGAGTGTCGCTGTGATAGTTCAAGCCAAAGCCCCCCGCGCTTGCATCAGCTAGCTCCCATTTTTGAGCTTCCAAATGGTCTGCGCTGCTTGCCGCGGTTTGTTGCATAATAAATGGGACTATTTTTTGAATCCCCGTAATCACATGGATTGATTTTGTATTGTTTTGTCTTTCATGTTGCCTTACTGGGGTTAGCGCATCGCGTGACCAAAGATTACTCAGAGTTTGCAGTAAATCTAAATTAGCAGGTGAGGATGTTTCTTCAGGTAAGCCAAGATTAGCTGCGGATTGGCCTTGGTTTAGCTGCGTAATCAGCAGGGTTATTTGCTCGGCAACGGCGGTGGTAGACCAATAACGCCAGTTTTCACCCACCATATCTCGGCGTATACGCTTGGGTTTGCCTGTTCCTGTGATATTGATTGCAAATAGGTGTTGTTGTGGTTTTAACTCAGACTCTAGCTCAATAAGCAGGCTCCATTTTTTTAACCATGCAGCAATCAGGTTAATTTGGCTGGATTGAACTTTGTCAGGGTTAGCTAGCGATAACATAAGCGTTTGGATGTAATGATCTTGAATGCTTGAAGGTTCACTGCTGCTGTAAGTGGTTTGTGGCGTTTTTGCAAAATTATTTTGCTCAGCAAAGTGATATAAGCGGTTCAGGTTTCGCCAAATATGATTGTCTAGATCCATATGACGCAAATAGGCATAGCGTGCTTGCGTGGCAAAGAGTTCAACGGCTCTTAGGGTAAATAACTGCAGCTTTTTGTCTTGGGTGCGACTAATTTTTTGACTTGCTAGCTTGATGCCGCTTAAGTAGCCCGTGGCCATTTCTTGCCAAAACGATAAGATGGTGGGCAGTACTTGATGGGGTGATATACCTTCTTCGATGATCCGCCCATGGTAAATATCTAGTAAATGGCTTTGTAATGGGCCGGCTTTTTCATCCAGATAGGGGATGGTTTTAAAAAGCTCATTACTGCTGATTTGGGGATTTTGATTGAGCTGCTGCAGCGCTTTTACGATTTCCATTTGAGCTTGCAAAATATCACTTTCTGGCAGCTCATCCATAAATATAGTTGCTGATTTAAGGTCAAACACGCCTTCTTGCGTGGCGGGGCGAAAGAGTGAATTTACAAGGCCTTTTATGTCAAACATCTTTTTTTACCCAATGATACTAATTCGTTTTGAGAGTAAAGCGTCTAGTTCTGCATTACAAGTAAGGTATTACTGTTTACAGCAGCATTATAAAATGGCTAAAAATCAGCGAGAGTGATATTTAATTGAAGTAAACTTTGATTATATATTTTTTACACTTTTCGTAATTTAAAATTAAAGAAGTATGTAGTTTAAAAATCAAAACCGCCTGCTAGCCATCTTGATTTTCTTTGTCAGAGTATAGTCAAGCGGCAGCGGCAGCGCTGCCATAAACGCTGCTGTGTTGTTAGCTTTTCTAAGCTACAGCTTGCTTCTTTTTCCACAAAAATAGCAAACTAAAACCCTCCGCTGTGCGGCAAGGGCATAGCGGCGCTGCGGTGTGATAAAATCAGCGCCTTTCTGTTGGCGTAGTGTGAAATAAAACTAGGCGGGCAGAATCTATATTCTTACTTTTGACGAAGCTTTTGCATCGTTAAGAGAAAAAACGTAGCTTAAATCAAACTCACTGCCTGTAAAGAACGATCCCTAGCTTGCTGTTGGTTTTGTACCTTAACAGTCATCTGGGCTGAGTAAACTGCATAGTTAGGATTTTTTTACGGGCTTTTTACGGCTGGCAGCGGTGCAGGAGCCAACTCGCGATCAGGCGGAAAAAATATTTCAGTTTTTATAAGTTTTTATCCGTGATGTAACGATGAGCTTGCGCGCTGTGCAGGTAAATTACCATTTCTTTTAAAGAATACAACGATGTATCTGGGTAGCAATAGGGTAAACAAACCATGATTAGTACTGCAAATATTACAATGCAATTTGGCGCGAAACCTTTGTTTGAAAGGGTTTCAGTTAAGTTTGGTGACGGTAATCGTTATGGCTTGATTGGCGCAAACGGTTGCGGTAAATCCACTTTTATGAAAATTTTGGGTGGCGATCTAGAACCAACGGGCGGTAATGTAAGTCTAGAGCCTGGCGTTCGTTTGGGTAAGCTTAAGCAAGATCAGTTTGCTTTTGAAGATTGCCGCGTGATTGATGTGGTGATGCAAGGGCATACTGAGTTATGGGCGGTGCTGGCTGAGCGTGATGCGATTTACGCCAACTTAGAAGCCACCGAAGATGATTATATGCGCGCGGCTGATTTAGAAGGCAAAGTGGCCGAGTACGATGGTTACACTGCTGAAGCGCGTGCGGGTGCGCTGCTGTTGGGGGCGGGGATTCCTATTGAGCAGCACACTGGCCCAATGAGCGATGTGGCACCAGGTTGGAAGCTACGTGTATTACTGGCGCAAGCCTTGTTTTCTAATCCAGAAGTATTGCTGCTGGATGAGCCAACCAATAACTTGGATATTAATACCATCCGTTGGTTGGAAGACGCGTTGAATGAGCGCGATTCCACCATGATTATTATTTCGCACGATCGTCACTTTTTGAATCAAGTGTGTACGCACGTGGCTGACGTTGATTTCCGTGAGATTCGTATTTACCCAGGTACTTACGATGATTATATGATTGCTTCTACGCAAGCACGTGATCGCTTGCTGACAGACAACGCTAAGGCTAAAGAAAAAGTAGCTGAGTTAAATTCTTTTGCTGCGCGTTTCTCTGCTAATAAATCGAAAGCGCGTCAGGCTACCAGCCGTTTGAAACTGGCAGATAAGATTAAGGAAGCGATGGTAGAGGTGAAGCCTTCTAGTCGTCAGAATCCTTATATCCGCTTTGACGTGGATGAAAAAGCCAAACTACACCGTCAGGCTGTTGAGCTTGCTGGCGTGTCTAAGTCTTTTGATAAGCCTTTGATACAGAATTTAGATCTGATTTTAGAAGCGGGTCAGAAGATTGCGGTGATTGGTGGTAACGGCGTGGGTAAATCTACCCTAGTGAAGCTTTTGATGGATGTGATTAATCCAGATAGCGGCAAGATTAAGTGGGCCGAAAAAGCACAGCTGGGTTATTTTGCTCAGGATCACGAAGCTGATTTTGAAGAAGACATCACGCTGTTTGACTGGGTTAAGCAGTGGAGCCAGCCTGGTACAGATGATCAAGTGATCCGAGGGATTCTAGGTCGCCTGTTATTTAGCGGTGACGATGTTAAGAAATCAGTTAAGGTACTGTCTGGCGGTGAAAAAGGCCGCATGCTGTACGGGAAGCTGATTTTAGAAACGCCGAATGTGTTGATTATGGATGAGCCGACCAACCATATGGATATGGAGTCGATCGAATCTTTAAACTTAGCTTTAGATTTATATAAAGGCACTTTGCTATTCGTGTCGCATGACCGAATCTTTGTAAGCTCGCTGGCGACACAAATCTTAGAGCTCAATGGCGACGGCACATATATCTACTATGTGGGCGGTTACGAAGATTACTTGGCTAGCCGTGGTTTGGATTAAGTTGAAACCTCAAATGTGCTTGCACTATTTCTAGTATTTAATTGACGTAGTATGTAAGTGATTGTAGTAAAATAAAGGGGCGATTATTCGCCCCTTTATTTCATTGTTATTCTTGATTAGCTGCTTTGCTCTGCAAAAAAAATGGGCACTAAAACCTACGAAAAATGCGTCATCCCCGAATGTTTTTGTCGGGGAGCTAGGGGGATTACACCGCGACTGGATTTTCGCTTGCGCGGGAATAACGCTGCTAGTGCTGGGTAGAGCAGCTAATCAGGTTCTTATTTAGGCTTCTTATCGCTATGTCTTGTGCCATTCCCTTTGAAACCACCGAGTATCCAGCCCCTGCATGGCTACCTGGGGGGCATGCGCAAACTTTGTATCCCGCTACCTTGATGTGGAAAAAAACGCCTATCTATCGACGAGAAGCGTGGATTACGCCTGATTTAGATTCGATCGTAGTGGATTGGGTGGATGGCCGTGCGGGTACGCCGCTGGTGGTGTTGTTTCATGGTTTGGAGGGCAGTTCGCGCAGCCATTACGCCACCTCTTTATTTGATTACTTGTATCCGCTTGGTTGGCGTGGTGTGGTGCCGCATTTTCGCTCCTGTGGCAATGTGCTAAATCGCTTGCCTAGGGCTTATCACGCGGGGGATTCGGCCGAAATTGATTGGGTACTATGCCGGATTCGCGCTCAAAACCCAGATGTGCCTATTTTTGCAGTAGGGGTGTCGCTCGGAGGCAATGCCTTATTAAAGTGGCTGGGAGAGCAGGGCGATGCGGCAGCGGCAGTGATCGATGCCGCCGCTGCGGTATGTGCGCCGATGGATTTAGCGGCCACGGGTGAGGCCTTGGATCAGGGTTTTAATCGCCGTGTGTACACACGTGAATTTTTACGCAGCTTACGTAAGAAGACCTTTGCTAAGCTGAAGCTGGTTGATAATCCTTTTTTAGATAAAGAGAGCTTACGCCGCGTAAATACCTTGCGTGAATTTGATGATTTATTGACGGCTCCGATACATGGCTTTAAAAGCGTAGAACATTATTGGCAAGAGGCCAGCAGTAAGCCTTATTTACCCTTGATTCGCTTACCTAGCTTAATTATCAATGCTAAAAACGATCCTTTTGTACCGTTTGAATCTTTGCCTTTGCCAGCAGAGGTATCAAATAGCGTTACCTTATTGCAAACATTGGAAGGGGGACACGTTGGCTTTGTGTCGGGTGCTATTCCTGGGCAATTGCAATGGTTACCAGAAACACTGCATCGTTTTTTTCAGTGCCATTTACCGTTGCCTCGTTAAAGGGATTTGCTTGTGCCCGTCTTAGCTCATGGTCTGTTTAAAGCCTACGATATTCGTGCTAAAACCTCATTACTCACCCCCGAGGTAGCCCATTTTGTTGGGCTGGCATTGGGGGTGGAAGCGCATGCACAGGGGGTGCAGCAAATTGCGGTGGCCAGAGATGGCCGCTTCTCTAGCCCCGCCTTAGCGCGCGCTTTAATTGATGCGCTAGTTGCTAGTGGGATCACGGTGCTGGATATGGGCTTGGCAGCTACGCCCTTGCTGTATTTTGCGGCCCGTCAGTATAGTAATGGTTCTGGTGTAATGATTACCGGCAGCCATAATCCTAGTGATTATAACGGCATTAAAATGACCTTGGCGGGTGAAACCATTGATGGCGAGGCTTTGCAAGCCTTACGCCAGCGTATAGAAAACGATGATTTTATTGCGGGTCAAGGCCAAGTTCAGCCTTTAGATGTCTGCCAAGCTTATTACGCTGCTGTGGCGGCGGCTGTTCCTCTGCAACGGTCTTTTAAGGTAGTGGTGGATTGTGGGAATGGCGTGCCAGGCGCGTTTGCCCCAGCGTTGTATCGCGCTTTGGGCTGTGAGGTGATTGAGCTGTATTGTCAGGTGGATGGTGCTTTCCCCAACCATCACCCCGACCCACAGGTAGAAGAAAATCTGGCTGATTTAAAACGGGCCGTCGTAGCACATGCTGCCGATTTAGGCTTGGCATTTGATGGCGATGGGGATCGCTTAGGTGTAGTAACACGGCATGGCGATAGCATTGCAGGCGATAGGCTATTAATGCTTTTTGCCGCAGCCGCCTTAGCCAAGCAGCCTGGGCACATTCTCTACGATGTAAAATCGAGCGGTCTGATTGCAGATTGGGTGAGGAGCAAAGGCGGTAGTTGTGAGGCGATTCCAACGGGGCATGGACATATGAAGCGCCATTTACAGGCCACAAAGGCGCTGGTGGCGGGTGAGTTGTCTGGGCACTTTGCCTTTAATGATTGGCCCGATGATGATGCACTTTTTGCTGGGGCGAAGTTTTTACACATGATGTCAGAGCAAGATTTAGCACAGGCTCTGCAAGCTTTACCTAGATCGTTAGTTACCCCAGAATTACAAGTGAGCCTGGCGCAAGATGGCCATCAACTGGTGGCTGAGATTGCTAAAAAAGCCGTGTTTCCGCTGGCCTTACGTATTTTTGCAATTGATGGTTTACGGATTGAATATGCTGATGGTTTTGGCTTGATTCGGGCATCAAATACCACACCGGTATTAACGCTCAGAATTGAATCGCAAACTGCGCTGGGTTTGGCGAGGATTCGCGCCGAATTAGCGGCGGCTATTGCACCGCTACAGCTTCCTATTTAATGCCATAATGTTTTGCAAAGTTTCTAATAAATACCCTAAATTGAACCACGATTGGAAAAACAATGATTCCTGCTTCACACCTCATCGCCTCTCACGTTGCTGCAGCCTTACAGGAAGATATTGGTCGCTGTGATTGGACGGCCATGCTGATTGCTTCAGATATCCAAAGTAGTGCCACGGTGATTGCAAGGCAGAGTGCGGTATTGTGCGGGCGGGCTTGGTTTGATGAAGTGTTCCGCCAAGTAGATGATGAGGTGCAAGTACAGTGGATGGTGGAAGAAGGCGAGCGTGTCGCGGCAGATCAAGTACTCTGCCTTATTCTTGGCCCAGCACGTAGCTTACTGACTGCCGAGCGTAGTGCGCTTAATTATTTACAAACCCTCTCTGCGGTGGCTACTGAGACGCGCCGTTATGTAGATTTGGTGGCACATACCTCGGCCAAGATTCATGACACGCGTAAAACAATCCCTGGGCTAAGGCTGGCGCAAAAATATGCAGTTACGGTGGGCGGGGGCCTCAATCAGCGGATTGGTTTATATGATGGCATCTTAATTAAAGAAAACCATATTATGGCGGCGGGCAGTATTGCGGCTGCTTTGGCTGCAGCAGTAAAGTTGGCTCCAGCCGATGTAACGATCCAAATTGAAGTAGAAACTATTCATGAGTTAGAACAGGCTTTGCACGCAGGGGCAGTGTCGGTGCTATTAGATAACATGAATTTAACTGACTTACGTGCGGCGGTGGCTTTAGCTGGGCAGAGCGCAGTTTTAGAGGCCTCTGGCGGCGTGGATGAAAACACGGTGCGCGAAATCGCGGAAACGGGCGTGCAAAGAATTTCGATTGGTAAATTAACTAAAGATATTCAAGCAATAGATTTATCAATGCGTTTTTCTTGATTGCTGATGAGGCTTTAAACGATTTTTATTTACGATAAAAAAAGTCGAAAAAAATCAAATAAGTTGGCATAATGAAATTGTTTATTAATGCTTTTTATTTATATAAAGCTCGCTGTATTTATTCGTAATTTTTGTATATGTCGTTAATGATGTTTATTTGCTATGGTTGCCATGTATTACAAGTAAATGGAACTTTTGCTTTAAAAGTAATTCTATGCAGTGTCAGTCTTTTTCTCACGTAGTTCTAAGGAGCTTTTCTTATGAATACCAAAAGTGAAACTTTACTCGACCAATCCCAAGATATTTTACAAGAAGCTGAACAGCTTTTGCTAGAGGCCTCGCAAGCGGGGGGTAAAGATGCTGAGGCGCTGTATGCACGAGCTGTTGAGCGTTTGCGCTCCGCTAAAACACGTTTAGTTGAAGTTGAACAAGTGGCGGTGGCAAAGGCTAAGCAAGCTGCAAAAGTCACTGATGAATATGTACACGATCACCCTTGGCAAGCCATTGGCGTGGCTGCTGCAGTAGGTGCTTTGGTAGGCATGCTGATCTCGCGCCGCTAATTGTGGCCTTGCCCTATTTGGCAGGTATCCAGCGTGTTTTAGCACAGGCTGTGGGCTTGGCAGGTACGCATCTAGAGCTATTTGGTTTAGAGCTGCAAGATGCTTCGCAGCGTTTTCTGGGCCATTTAATTTTAGGCATACTGGCAGCGGTCTTGGGTGGATTAAGCCTTGCCTTAGCTGCGGTGTTACTGCTGATTATCTTTTGGGATAGTCATCGCATTGCAGTTGCGCTTGGGCTGATGCTGGTTTACGGCGGCAGTGCCTTGGCTTTCATGTGTTGGCTGCGCTATCGCTTAAAGCATGCGGCTGATTTATTTCCAGCCACATGTGCTGAGTTGGCGAGAGATCGCAAGGCTTTATTGCGCCAAACGGCTGAGGATGAAGCATGAAACTAGCGCGCTTCTACCGTAAGCAGTTTTTGCAGTTAAAAGCAGAGCAGCAGCGCCAAGAGCTGAGGCAAGAATTAAGAGCCTTGGCCCAGCCTATGAATGTGCTGCAAGAGGGCTTAGCCATGAGCCAGCCTCAAGCGGGCATCTTAGGCTGGCTTAAATTAGCTAGGCTGGCTTTACGCTCTGAAGGCTGGAAAAAACACCTTGCGATTGGCATGGGCCTCTTGCAAATGGCCCGATTTATCATAAAAATACGTCGTTAAACAAAGCCCCCAGATCTTCAACACTGGGGGCTTTTTGTTTAAGCAGCTAAAGGTAAACCATGCGGAGTTTGGGTTTTACTGATCATACGTCGATGATCTTTATTATTGTGTGCATGGCGGCGAAATTGAAAAAAAGCCAGCTGTGTATCTAGATGATTTGCCGCATGGGTGAGCTCGTTCATTTCACTGAGCATCTGCTCACTGCGCTGGCTACTTGCTAATGCATTGCCTCCAATATCTCGCAAGCGCTCGTTAATGGCTTCGCTTGAGCTATTTTGCTCCTCCACCGCATTGGCAATCGTTTCCATCATATTATTGACTTGGCTGGCTGCTAGATTGATTTCGCCCAGAGCATGGCTGATGGTATGGCTGTCTTGCTGGCATTCTGTTACGCGGGATGCGGCAGATTGCATCGCATCCAGTGTTTCTTTGCTGCGGGTTTGGGTGTCTTTAAGAATTCGGCGAATATCTTGCGTAGAGCCTGCGGTTAGATGTGAGAGTTTACGTACTTCATCTGCCACTACCGCAAAGCCACGACCATGCTCGCCTGCTCGGGCGGCTTCAATGGCGGCATTTAGGGCAAGTAAATTGGTTTGCCCTGCAATATCCTCAATCATAGTTGCAACGCTAACGATTTGGCAGATTGCGCCGGTTAGGGCCTGCATGGCGGTTTCAATTTGGCTGAAATCGCAAGTCAGCGCTTCTAGCTTGAGCATTGAATCTTGGCCTGCCGAATTGGCTGCTTGCACACTATGTAAAGATTGCTGGCTAATACTAGCGGTGCGAACTGCTTGCTGACTAATATGGCTGATAGAGTCTTGCAGTAATACGCTGCTTGAGCCAATTTCTAGCAAATGATCGGTTTGTAGCGTAGCGCCTTCGTGATTGGCTTTGGCCAGATGAGTGACGTGGCTGGCTTCATCGCGGGAAAGTTGTGAGGCTTGGCGTGCTTCTTGTAGCGTGATTTCCAGTTGGTTTAAAAAGCGATTAATCCCGCTGCCTAATTCGCCCATTTCATCTGGGGTTTCTGCCATTCTTCCGGTTAAATCACCGGTTTCTAGCCTTGCTGTTTCTATGGCCATGGCATTTAAACGCTGTTTAAGTTTGCGGGCAAAATGCAATTGGCTGGCCACGATCAGTAAGGCACTAAATAACAGCGGGAGAAGCACTGCCTGTAAAAGCTGAGTCATGTGGGCATCAATGGCTTGATTGGCGGCTTGTGATTGGCTTTGTAGGCCGGTTTCTAATTGATTTATGGTGGTTAAAGTAGGCTCTAAATCATTTTTATAAATTTGTTCTGGGATGCTTAACGCGTCTTGTGGGCTGTCTGCCGCAATCTTAACGGCACTTTTGAATTGGGTGAGATAGTTGCTCCAATGCTCAGCAAGGGCTATATCTAGTTTCTTTTGTTCAGCGCTGGCAAGTTGGTTTTTAATGCTGGGGAGGGCCGCTAAGACTGCTTGCTCTGCGTTATCTAATTGTTTGGCAGCGGTATCTGCAAGTGGATCTAGCCGTGAAATAATCAACATGGTGTTGCGAATTTTATTCAGTGCAGTCACTGCATTTTGGCTATCGCGATTAAATTGAAAATCATGGGCTAGTGCTTTGGTTTCCCAAGTCATCCAGCCAGCAAGAAAAACCAAGGCGGTTACAGTTAGGCTACTCACCCATTTTAATTGCGTGGTCATTCTCATCGGGCGTCTCTAGATCAAGGTGAGGTAGAAAAACGGCGAAGAATATGACTATTGCATTGCATTGTTATGACAAAAAATTAGTGAAAAATACGACTTACCGATCAAATTATTTTGTTTAATCGTAGCTGTCGTCATTATTTTTTAAACTTAATTTTTCTTATATTTTTGTTACTGATTTACTTAAAAATCTTGGTGAATCTATTTCATTATCTTGCAATATTGCAGTTTCATATGCAAGAGTTTGTAAGGCTATGCCGTAGAGAATAGGGGTTAAGTCGTGCAAATTATGCGGCATACAAATCACATTAAAGTGATCCGCCGAGGCTAATCCGGTATCGGATAAGATAAATAATTCGCCACCGCGCGCACGTACTTCTTGTAAATTAGCCAGTAGTTTTTCAGTTAAGCGGTTCCAAGGTAAACAGGCAATGACGGGTAAGTCTTTGTTTACCATGGTTAGTGGGCCGTGGATTAGCTCGCCAGCAGGAAAGCCAAAAGAATGGATATAGGCCACTTCTTGCATCTTTAGCGCCGCTTCCTGTGCAAGGGGGTAATAAAGATGGCGGCCCACAAAAAACAGCTGCTTACTCTTATATATTCTATGTGCCCATTCTTGTATTTGTGGGGTGATGGAGAATAAATCGCTAGCGGCACGGGGTAGTCTTTGCAGATCATCAATCGCACTGGCTTCAGCGGCGGGGGTAAGATGGCCGCGTAATTTTCCAAAACTCAGAGCAAGCCGAAACAAAGCGAGCAGCTGGGTGCTGAATGTTTTGGTGGAGGTCACGCCAATTTCTGGGCCAGCGGCTAAAAAAAACTGAAAGCGGGCTAATTGCATTAGGGTACTGGGGGAGGCGTTTGATATTGCAAGGGTGTGCTTATGATCTTGGCTTTGTGCATATTTAAGTGCAGCAATGGTGTCGGCGGTTTCACCAGACTGAGATATCGCAATGATCAGCGTATTGTGGTGCTGCACGGCCTCTCGGTAGCGATATTCGCTGGCTAATTCCACCGAGCAGGGTAGGCCAGCCAAAGATTCAAACCAGTAACGCGCAAGGAGGGAGGCGTGGTAGCTACTGCCACTGGCTAGCAAGGTAACGCCTTCTACATCGCAAAGAATACTGGCCGCATCGCCATCAAGTAGCTGGGCTAGGTTGGCATCAGAGCGGGTGTGGTCAAGAATGTCGGCAAAAATAGCCGCCTGTTCATTGATTTCTTTTTGCATATAGTGATGAAAGCCGTGTAGCTTTATTTGGGCCTGTTGAACCTCATCACATACTCTTTGGCAAGGGCTTCCCTCTTGATTCAAAATACGGCAGTCATGGCTACTAAGCCTAGCGGTATCACCAAACTCTAAGCGCACTATTTCAGGAGCAATGCTTTGCAATGCTTGTGCTTGATCGCTAAACCCTGCCGTGTTTTTACCTTGGGCTATAAACAGCGGGATATGCTTGGAGGTGCAAACGATGTGCTCAGGATCATCACTAGCAACTACGCCAAATGCAAAGACCCCGATGATTTCACTCGCGGCTAAATGCACGGCTTGCAGTAAATCATGTTGGGTACGGTAATGCCAATGGATGAGATCTGCGGCAAGTTGTGCCGTGCTGGGTTTATCGTGCAGATAGCCCAAAATGGCGAGCCTGTCTTGTAGCTCTTCGGTATTTTCAATCAGGCCACGGCAGCAGACTGAAAGTGTTTCGCGGCAGGTAGCGATGCTTGTGCTATTGGGCTTGTCCCAATCTAGCCGGATCAAGCTGCGTTTTGCGCTTAAATCATTTAAGTGTAAGTGCAGGGTGAGAATAGGGCAGGCAAGGGGTGTGCTCTGCTCCCGCAGCAAGGTTGCGCTGCAATAACCTTGCTCGATAAGGGGGCTGAGGTGCTGGTTGATGTTTTTTAGCACATTGTCCTGGGCAATCACTCCAATCAAAGCACCCATATTTTTTCTCAGTGTTTATGCAATCTTTTAATTATCGGGCATAAAATAAAAAATGGCATGGCTAATTTTGTAAGAATTGTTAGTTGGTGCTTAATTATATAGGGCTTAAATACTGGCTTAATTGCTTGCTTAACTCGCCATCGGCAGAGAATTTTCTAGCGAAAAGCGCCGAGCTGTTTTGTAAGCAAGGCAGATCCTTGAGATCAAAAATACGCGGTGACCAAGCGCCTGTTTCCCATTCTAAATAGTGCAAAGAATCATTAATCAGCACATCGGCCAATGGCGTGTGCATTAACACGGTTTGCACAAACATCTCATCGGGCACCAAGGTGTGGCGAAAAAAGCGAATTAACTCTGGATAAATTTCGCAATAATCAAGCAGTGTTTGGCAGGCGTTTGCTGATAAGCACCACCATTGCGAGCCCGAGTAAATCGCCTTTAATGGCGGGGGTAATGGCCGCTTGAATAAGCCGAGTCGGTTTAAAGGCCGCTGTATTTTTTGCAATAATTTGCCAGCCAAACGGCCATTAAGCCGCTCAGGATGATAGCTTTGATAGCGGTAACGGATATCAAAATGGGGATCAGGTTGGCGGCGAAACTCAATAAAACCTGCGTGCCCGCTGAGTTTTGCCACAATCTGCTCATGCGTTTTAAGTGGAAAATCTTGAGCAGAAAGCAAAACTAAATAATCACAACCATCTTTCAGTGCGGCCCTAATAAGCTCAAGGCTGGCACTGACCAATGAAAAACCACCCCAGCGGCAAGCTTGCCGATGAATAAACTGAGCCCCATCAGGCACATTGGCGTGCATGGCCTGCACGGTTTGATCCGCGGTATTGCCATCCACATGAATATAAATGCGTGCATCACGATGCTGAAGTTGCTGGCAAAGCCTGCCTAATTGTTCTGGATGGGCGTGGCAAAGGATCAAATAGGCAATACGCATTGAGATAACCATAAATAAATAGCGCTTTATTCTAACTCGAATATTTTATAAATAATTTTTGAGGTAAAATTGGCGCAGTTTGTATTGACTATTGTAAGAGTTCATTTCAGCCTATTGAAAGAATTTAAGCTGTTTGCCTGCTCTGCTGCCTATAAATTGCGGTATGAGCGGCAATTCGCCTATTTTTGATGGGCGGTAGTGGCGCTTAGATAACCGTAATTATCAAGATTGACTGGGTAGTCCCTGAGGACTATCGTTTACAACTTTATTCGGGAAAGTTAGCGTATGCCGAAAGCAACTAAACCCCCCGAGAGCTTTGAAGTAGGCCTCCAAGAGTTGGAGAGCTTGATTGCTGAAATGGAAGCGGGCAATTTGCCGCTAGAAACTGCTCTTACTACTTACAAGCGCGGCACAGAATTACTGCAGTTTTGCGAAAGCCGATTGGCAGACGCAGAACAACGTATTCGAGTGCTTGAAGGCGCAGAACTCAAGCCCTTCCCTGCGGATAATGCATAAATGACTTTAGAATTTAACCACTGGATGCAAAGCGTCCAGTCTCAGATGGAACAAACCCTTGCGGCTGTTCTACCTGCACAAGATGTCCTACCGGTAGAGCTGCATAAGGCCATGCGTTATTGCGTGTTGGATGGTGGCAAGCGCGTTCGCCCATTACTGGCGTTTGCCGCTGGTGCGGTCGTGAATGCACCTCTAGAGCGCTTGCAATATGCGGGCGCAGCGGTGGAGCTGATCCACGCTTACTCCCTAGTGCATGACGATATGCCCGCGATGGATAACGATGTGTTACGCCGTGGCAAGCCTACCTGTCATGTGGCTTTTGGCGAGGCATCGGCTTTATTGGCAGGGGATGCGCTGCAGACTGTGGCGTTTGATCTGCTTTCTATGTATACCCTTGCCGATTCGGCGAGCGATCAACTCACGATGGTAAATATCTTAGCCCGCGCATCAGGTAGCTTAGGCATGTGCGGCGGGCAGGGGATTGATCTTTACAGCGTGGGTCAAGCCTTGAGCTTGCCTGAGCTAGAACGGATGCACGGCTTAAAAACCGGCGCTTTGATTCGGGCTGCAGTGTTATTAGGGTCTTATTGTGGCGAAGCGATCAGTGATGAGGATAGACGCCGATTAGATCACTACGCGCGCTGTATTGGGCTGGCTTTTCAAGTGGTTGATGATATTTTGGATGAGGAAGCTGATTCGGCAACCTTGGGTAAAACTGCAGGTAAAGATGCGGCCAATAATAAACCGACCTATGTTTCTTTGCTGGGCTTAGCTGCGGCAAAAGAGAAGGCAGCCGAACTGAAGGCCGATGCCTTGGCGACGATTGCACCATTTGGTGAGAAAGCACGCTACTTGGTCATGCTGGCGGATTTTATTGTGGAGCGTTCTAGTTAGTCGCACCCCTTAATCGTTGTGCTTAACAAACGCGCAAAGAACAGCTTGCCACAGCCCATAAATTGCGTCTGCTGGCTGGTTTTACAGTGGAACGCATAAAAAATGAAGAAGCTAGAGATGAGTTATCCCTTACTTGACACGGTTGCCTGTCCTGCCGAGCTAAAAAAGCTGGCCCGAGATGATCTGCCACAATTAGCCAACGAGTTACGCAATTGTTTACTAGATTCGGTAAGCCAGACGGGCGGGCATTTTGCGTCTAATTTAGGAGCTATTGAGCTGACGGTGGCCTTGCACTACGTGTTTAACACGCCGTATGACCGTTTGGTTTGGGATGTTGGCCATCAAAGTTATCCACATAAAATTCTTACCGGTCGTCGTCAGCGTATGCATACCATGCGTAAACAGCACGGCTTGGCTGCTTTTCCTAAGCGCGAAGAAAGCGAATACGACACCTTTGGTGTGGGTCACTCCAGTACCTCGATTGCTGCTGCCTTAGGTTTTGCTGAAGCGGCGAAGCTAAAAGGTGAGGATCGCCATGCGATCGCCGTGATTGGTGATGGTGCAATGACCGCTGGTCAAGCTTTTGAAGCGCTCAATAATGCGGGTGATCGTGATGTGAATTTACTGGTGGTGCTGAACGACAATGAAATGTCGATCTCACCGAATGTCGGTGCGCTGACAAATTACCTGTCTAAATTGCTTTCTAGTAAGTTTTATAACGGGATTCGTAGTGCTTCTGGCCGTGTGCTAGATGTTGTACCGCCTTTAAAAGAACTCGCCAAAAAAGGTGAGGAACACGTCAAAGGTCTACTGACACCGGGTACGATGTTTGAGCAGTTTGGCTTTAATTATATTGGCCCCATCGATGGCCATGATTTAGATACGCTGGTTACAACACTGGCGAACATCAAGCAGCTAAAAGGCCCACAGTTTCTGCATGTGGTGACACGTAAGGGCGAGGGCTATAAAAAAGCGGTTGCTGATCCGGTGAAATACCACGCAGTGACCCCATTTGCAAAAGAAGACGGCATGTTGGGGGCTAAAGCCACCAAAGTCAGCTACACCAAGGTGTTTGGTGATTGGCTGTGCGATATGGCAAAAATAGACCAACGCCTGCTTGGCATCACGCCTGCCATGCGCGAAGGTTCGGGCTTAGTGCGCTTTGAGCAAGAATACCCTGAGCGTTACTTTGATGTGGGTATTGCCGAGCAGCACGCGGTGACCTTTGCCGCTGGTTTGGCTTGTGAGGGCTTTAAGCCCGTGGTGGCAATCTATTCAACTTTCTTGCAGCGCGCTTATGATCAGTTGATTCACGATGTAGCGATTCAAAATCTACCCGTGGTGTTTGCGATTGACCGCGCAGGGCAGGTAGGGGCAGATGGCCCAACTCATGCAGGATCATTTGATATCTCCTTTTTGCGTTGCATCCCCAATATGGTGGTGCTGACGCCTAGCGACGAAAACGAGTGCCGCCAAATGCTATATACGGCGTTTTTGCACGATGGCCCAAGTGCGGTGCGCTACCCTCGTGGCACTGGCCCAGGTGTTGAGGTGCAAAGCAGCATGACGGCTATTGCCATGGGCAGTGCAGACGTTCGCCGCCGTGGCAGTAGAGTAGCGATCCTCGCGTTCGGTACGGTGCTTGCTGCGGCCTTAGAGGCAGGCGAGGCGCTAGACGCTACTGTGGTGAATATGCGCTTTGTGAAACCCATTGATGCAGCGTTAATTCTTGAGTTGGCAGCGAGCCATGAATATCTGGTCACGGTTGAAGAAGGCTCGATTATGGGTGGAGCAGGCTCGGCAGTGCTAGAGAGCATGATGGCGCAGAATAGCTGTAAGCCATGCTTGCAATTGGGGATTCCTGATCGTTATATTGAGCATGCAGAGCAACAGGTGCAATGGGCAGAATGTGGCTTAGATGCTGCAGGGATTGAAGCCAGCATTCGTGAGCGCTGGGCGATATAAAGCGCTGCTTTGATTGCGGATAAAAAACGAGGCGGTGCCTCGTTTTTTTATATGTAAAAGAGTACGTGTTATTGCTAGCAAAATTTAGGGGCATTAGCGACGATGGGGAAAGGCTATCGGGCATTCAATCTGATTTAAATAAGATAAGTTTTTGTAAGGTTTTAAATGACCTAGACTAGTGAAGTCTTCTTGCTAAATTGCACCATCATGACGGCAGACCCTTTATCTCAGTTATCTGAATTGCCCGATGAAAACCCTCACTACGTGCGTGCAGCTATGCAAATGGGAGATCACCGTGATGTGGTTGCGGACCAAGATATTTTTGCCGCCAATGGGATGAAGCTGCTGGCCAAGGGGGCGAAGATTAATAGTCGCCAATTTGATCTTTTGGCTAAGCACAAATTAGCCACGCCGATCGACCAACTCTTGGTAACAGATCGGCCTGTTGATGGTGGGCAGCTGGCTTTTGAGGTTGGAAAAATACTAGAAAAAGATGCAACTTTGGCTAGGTTGCTGACTAGAGCGGGTGATCCTTTAGCCATTAAGCATCAGCTCGCGGCATTATCTTTGCCGATGCCAATTCGATTTAGGCTAACGGTGATGCAAGATCAGCGGCCTGAGTTATTTGAGCACGCACTTAGAATGTGTATTGTTTCGAATGCGATGGCGCAGCAGCTGGACTTATCTTCTGCTGAGTATGAATCCCTCGCTTTAGCTGCTTTGTGCCATGATTTAGGCGAGATGCATACCGATCCAGAGCTTCTCACCAAGGGCCACCATATTACGCCACAAGAGCGGCGCTATATTCACGTTCACCCGATTACAAGTTATGTACTGGTGCATGCTTTACCACAGTTTCCTATTGCCGCTGCACAGGCTATTTTGCACCACCATGAGCGGCTAGATGGCAGTGGCTATCCCTATGGTTTACGTAAAGAAGCGATTCACTCGCTGGCACAGATTATTGCCATTGCTGATGTTTCTGATGCCGTATTACGCCGGTTTGATTTGCCACGATTGGATGTTCTCTTTACTTTGAATCAATGCCGCTTTGATCCAGCGGCGGTGCGAGTGTTACGTGATTTGCTGCGCTCATCGCCGCATGAGGTGACTTATCCGGTGGTGAGTAAAGATGCTTCTTTACAATTAGCTCATATTGCGGACTTGCTGCAAGCATGGATGGCTTTGCATACCATGCTAGAAGGGCAGGTAAAAGCAGGCGGGGTGAGCCACTCTCCGCTGAGTTTTTTATTTGAGCGTATGGATAGTATTCGCTCTTTGATTTTACAGGCTGGGTTAAATCCTGATGATGTAAAAATGATTTATGCCTTTGGCGAAAACGACCCAGAAATGCTGGCGGAATTGCAGGCCATGCTGAGCGAAATGGAATGGATGTTGTTTGATTTAGCCAATGAAATTGAGCGGCGAGCACCTAGCTTAGATGGCGTTACCCAAGAGGCCTTAAAAGATTTAATTGCGCAGCTAAGAGAAATCTAAGCCTAGTGGGCTTAGTAGGCTAGTTCGGCAGTGTTGTTGCTCATGGCGCTAATTAATTCACCTAGGCTTTGCAAAGCGCGATCAATTTCTGGGCTAAATGGCCAGCCGCAGTTAATGCGAATAAAGTGCTCAAAGCGCTTAGAGTTAGAAAACATCAGCCCAGGCGCAATCAATATTCCTTTGTTCAGTGCCGCATCAAATACCCGCTTTGAAGACAACTGCCCAGGTAGCTCTACCCATAAGGCTAGCCCACCATTGGGCATATTTAGCCGTGTTCCCGCCGGAAAATATCGGGCAATCGCCTCCGCTGTGCGTTCACGCTGGGTTTTAAGCGTGCTGCGTAATTGACGTAAATGCCGATCATAAGCGCTGGATGCCATGTATTCTGCAGCGGCAATCTGCGACCACGCCTCATTATCGCGGGTTTGGGCATATTTCAGCATCTCAATTCGCGCCTGCCAGCGCCCACCTGTCATCCAGCCTAAGCGCATGCCGGGGGCCAAAATCTTATGTAGCGACGCGCAGTAAATCACATTGCCGGTTTTATCCCGCGCCTTAATTGCCCGCAGCGTGATGTCATCGTTTACCAGCTCGCTATAGGTATCGTCCTCGATCAACGGGATATTGCGTGCTTCGCACAATGCGGCCAGCCGGTCTTTATGTGCCTCGGGCATGATGCTGCCCAGCGGGTTTTGCAAATGTGGCACCACCACCACGGCTTTAATATTTTGGTAAGTCTGGCAAGCCAGCTCCAGCGCCTCAATAGAAATGCCGGTTTGCGGGCTGGTGGGAATCTCAATCGCCTGCATGCCTAAGGTTTCTAAAACCTGTAATAGGCCATAGAAGGTGGGCGATTCTACCGCGATGGTGTCGCCAGGTTGAGCCACAGCCCTTAGCGCCAGATTCAATGCTTCGATACAGCCGTGGGTGACAAGTACCTTGTCGGGTGAGATGAGCACTCCCATTTTCATGGCACGTTTGGCCAGCACCGATCTGAATGCTAACTCTCCTTTATTGGGGACCGCATTAACAAATAGATTGGGCGTTTGCCGCAGCGCCCGTATGGCAGCATTTTTAAGTGCTTCGCCTGAGTATAGATCGGGAGAGCAGCGTGCTACTGAAAAATTATGCTTAATGGGCTGTAACCTACCTCGCGCAATAAAATCTGAAACACGGGCGTGAATCCCCACATATTGCGCTGGATCGACATTCAGCTGTGGCTCAGTAACGGGTTTGATTTGCATGCGTGGGCGAACAAAATAGCCAGAGCGTGGCCTAGCCTCTAGATAGCCATCTGATTCAAGCTGGCGGCAGAGCTGCAAAGCGGTAGAGAGGCTGATGCCATGCAGGCGCATCAGTTCCCTTAGGGATGGCATGCGCTCGCTAACCTTGAGTGTACCTGCCACGATAGCGGCCAGATAATGTGCGGCCCAACGCTGATAAAGATAATCCATAGCTGCCTCTGCTTTTTATCTTAAGACCATCATGCTTTAAATCATGCCTTTGCCATAGATATAGATGGCTAAAAATCACAGCATAACAGCGTGTATTTTAGGCTTCTGCTGCGTAGCAGATACCCCTATCTTGTCGCTGTTTTTGCATTTAGCTACGCAATAAAATGGCTTGCTCTACATGGGGGCTTCGCAATGGAAAAGCAGTTATTACGCAAAGGGCAGATGCTACGTGGTTATTTGAGAGCTGGAACACAGATTGTAGTGCAGCATGGCAAGCTGCACCTGCAACTTACATCGCATTACTTGGGAGAGTTATTGCTGCCTCAAACTGTGATGTTAGCAGAGGGTGAGGCGTTCCTGATTGAAGAGGCTGGCTGGGTGAGCTGCACAGGGGATAGTGTTTTTATAATTTATACCCCCCCATTGTTGATTAAGCGCTGGACTTGGAAAATTCAACAATGGGTAAGTCTATTGCAGTGATATTTATGTTTTGATATGATAATTGCGTAAATCATCTCTTGATTTGCCGTAAGCGTTTACGTCAATCAACGCGCCAAAGCCGCCGGACATGTCCGGTGCTTGTCTCTTTTGCTATTAGCAAAAAGAGGGCGCTTGCTTGTTCGGCTTATGGAGTCTGCTATGAAATCTTCAAATTCTTCCTCTCTTGCTACAAAAGCTGGGCTAAAAGTTCCGGCTAAGTACGCGCACTTTGTGCTGCCTTTTTTACTTTCTATTTTTATGACCTGCGTTGTTTCTCTGATTAGTACTTTACGTGGTGTTGGCTTTAGCTATCGGCTGTTTGAGCTATGGCCTAGTGCATGGGGCCTGTCTTGGTTAGTTGCATTTCCTACGCTTTTATTGGTGCTGCCCTTGGTAAAAAAGCTAACGGTTTTGCTGGTAAAGAACTAATTTTTAAGACGCTGGTATTGTGATGGTTTTGTTGCCAAGCTGAGTAAATTAGCCTTGTATGGCGTGCTGTAGCTGGGGCTCAGCGCTTGTTTCGCTGAGCCTCTAGCCGTTATTTCTACCGCTTATCCCCGTTCAGGGCGAACAAGGCTGTGTACGTCCTGTGGACAAGTTAGCCAAGTCCTTGCTCTGGCAGGTTTTTTTTGCGTTGCTTAAATTTTAAGCAACGCATTTTATTATCCAATAAATAACCCTGTAAGTCCGTGGATGGCTTGTGGATAAGCCTATTAAGCTGCTGTTTTCAGATGTTTTTTTGCGGCTGATTAAAAAATAGGCAAAGAAGACCGTGCTATAATCGCGGTTTTTCCTCGCTTGAATTGCATAATTCAGGCCGCACGAGACACTACACCCATGAAAGCCCCTGAACTTCTCCTCCCCGCTGGCACTTTAGATAAAATGCGTGCTGCCTTTGATTTTGGCGCTGATGCGGTTTACGCCGGCCAGCCGCGCTATTCGCTGCGCGCACGTAATAATGAATTTAAGCTTGAACAAATCGGCCAGGGGATTATTGAGGCGCATCAGCGGGGCAAGAAATTCTTTGTTGCCAGCAATATCCTGCCGCATAACGCCAAAGTAAAAACTTATTTAGCGGATATGGAGCCAGTGATCGCCATGAAACCCGATGCGCTGATCATGGCCGACCCAGGCCTGATTATGATGGTGCGGGAGAAATGGCCAGAGCAGGTCATCCATCTTTCGGTGCAGGCTAATACCGTGAATTATGCTGGGGTGAAGTTCTGGAAATCGATGGGGCTGGAGCGGGTGATTTTATCCCGTGAAATGAGTCTTGATGAAGTCGAAGAAATCCGTCAGCTTTGCCCAGATATGGAATTAGAAGTGTTTGTACACGGCGCGCTGTGTATTGCGTATTCTGGCCGCTGTCTTTTATCTGGCTACTTTAACCACCGCGATCCTAACCAAGGCACCTGTACCAATGCCTGCCGTTGGGATTACAAAATGAATGACACGGTGGAAGACGACGCTGGCGATGTAAAACCACAAGTGATTCAGTTTGATTTTAATAAGGCGATGGAAGAAGCCAATCAAAGCTTTGCCGCCTGTGGTGGTGCTGAGCGCCACCCTGCTGCTGATAAAACTTATCTGATCGCCGAGCAAAGCCGCCCCGATGAGCTGATGCCGATTCTGGAAGACGAGCACGGCACGTATATTATGAATTCCAAAGATCTGCGTGCGGTGCAGCATATTGAGCGCCTCAGCAAGATTGGTGTGGATTCGCTAAAGATTGAAGGCCGGACTAAATCGCTTTACTACGTGGCGCGTACTGCTCAGGTGTATCGCCAAGCGATTGATGATGCGGTGGCGGGGCGTCCGTTTAACCCAGCCTTGCTGGCAGATCTAGATGGCTTGGCCAACCGTGGTTACACCGATGGCTTTTATCAGCGTCATTACACCCACGAGGCGCAAAATTACCTGGATGGCCATTCCAAAGCCAAACAAAGCCAGTTTGTGGGCGAAGTGATTAGTATTAAAGATGGCTGGGCTAAAATCGAAGTGAAAAATCGCTTTGCCGTTGGCGATCAGCTAGAAATCATTCACCCAAGTGGTAATCGGATTATTACCTTGGCAGAAATGCGTGATAAAAGCGGCAAGCCTTGCGATATCGCCGCAGGCAATGGCGTGAAAATCTCTATTCCTATGGAAGAGGGCTTTGAAAAGTCTTTGATTTCACGCTTATTTACCACGGAAGAAATGGCTGCCTTGTGATAAATACTGAGGAGCGATCTGAGTAAGTCGTCGTCTCTGAGGGTTTTAGTCGGAGATCCAGTATCCGTGCTGGATTTTCGTCTTAGCGCAGTTGTGAATCAAACACTAACAGCCCCTAGGCGTGCCGATTGCTTTTTTATTGAGTCATTAATTAAATTAGCCAAGTCTAATCTAATACCTTGCCACTCCCTGCACTTAAGCTATCGTTAAAGCTGCTGTTGACAATAGGGGTGGCATAAATGAATTTTTTTTCGCGTATTAATTTGCGCTTCAAATTGCAACTGGCCTTTTTGCTAGTCTCATTTCTAACCATTGGTGTTTTCACTGCTAAGCAAGTGATACTCACCCGTGAAGCGGCCTTAAATAAGGTGGATGCTCAGCTGACCGCTGCGGCTCAAGCCTATGTTTATATTATTGGGCGCGATTACCCCGATACATTGCCAGACAGAAGTAAGGTTGATCTTGCCGCCAAGCGGCGTGAATCGCTTTTATTGACCGAAGCGGCCCACTTTATGGATGTGATGTATATCTATGGCTTTACTGTGATCGATGGCAAAGTGTTTTATACCCAAGCCTCTATGGCTGAGGCCCAAGTTGCCGATAAACAATTTGACTTCTACCTTAAACCAAGCGATGTACCGGCTGAAGAGCCCGCTGTCTTGTTGGCCTTACAAACAGGCAAGGCGCAATTTATAGAAACAGATGACCCAATATATGGGCACTTGCGTTCGATTATCTTGCCGCTTAAAACCTCTAAAGGCTTGCCATATGTGGCCTGTGCCGATATGAATGCGGATGTGATCGCCGCTTCGGTGCAAAAGGCGGCACTAAGCGCGGTGCTAACGGGGGCCGTGATGTTGGCTCTGGCTGTAGTGGTGTCTGCCTTACTAGGTAATTTAATCTCTAAGCCTCTAACCCGATTACGCGACATGATGCAAAGCCTGACTCAGGGCAATGGGGATTTAACCATCTGCTTGCCGGTGCAGTCACAAGACGAAATCGGCGAAATTATTTTGCATGTCAATACGTTTATGTCACAGCTCAGGACGATGTTTCTGAGTGTGCAGCAAGAAACGGTGAAGCTGGTGGAGGGGGTACGCAGCATTGATGAGTTGGCGCAAACCTTGTCTAGTGACGCTAATACTCAGAGTAATATGGCAGCATCCGCAGCAAACACCATAGAATCTATTACCTATAGTATTAATCAAATTGCTTCCAATACCCGTGAGGCGGATGAGGTTGTACAGAGTACTGGGCATTTATCTGAGGAATCGGCGCAATCAGTGGAGCGGGTGGCTGATGAAATTGCCCGAGTGGCCGCGCATGTAGAAGAATTGTCCGCTGTAATGAATGCGCTGGATAAACGCTCAGAGCAGATCAGTACCATTGTTGGCGTAATTAAAGACATATCGGATCAAACTAATTTATTAGCGCTCAATGCAGCGATTGAGGCTGCCCGAGCCGGTGAGCAGGGGCGTGGTTTTGCGGTGGTGGCGGATGAGGTGCGAAAGCTAGCGGAACGCACCGGTCAAGCAACCGTAGAAATTGGGCAAATGATAGGTGCCATGCGTGAGCAATCGCAGCAGGCGGTGACGAGTATGGGCAGCACGTATAGTGCTGTGCGTGGCGGGGCAAGCTTGGCGGGTGAGGCCTCGCTACAAATTCGCAGTATTCGCCAGCGGATGCAAGAAGTGGTTATGCGCACCCAAGATATTGCTAAGTCGGCCAATGAGCAGTCAGCGGCAACCACTGAAATGGCTCGCTCTGCAGAAAAAATCAGCGCCATGGCACTAGAGGGTAATGCCTCTTTGCAAGAAGCCCGCGTTGTTATCGCTAATTTAAATGCGCTGGCGGGTGAGTTGCGCTTGGTGGTTGGGCGCTTCAAACTCTAAGTAACTGTGGGTTCAAATTTTCTTCTGTTTGGATTTTTAAAGAGCGCCTCATAGAGGCCTCTTATCTCAACTTGATTGCTACTCCGCTCTTAACTAGGGTGACGCTTCCAGCAATCGGGGCTGTGGTCATCCACCATGCCGCTAGCCTGCATAAAAGCGTAGCAAATGGTGGGGCCAACAAATTTAAAGCTGCGTTTTTTAAGCGCTTTGCTCATGGCTTCCGATTCAGGGCTGGTGGCAAGGGCATCTTTAGGGCTTGTCCAGTGGCTGATGATGGTTTGGTGGTTTACAAACTGCCACAGAAAATCTGCAAACGAGCCTGTTTCTTCGCGAAGTTTCAAATAAGCTGTGGCGTTGCCAATAAAAGCCGCCACTTTGGCACGGTTACGGATAATGCCTGCATCGCTCAGCAGGCTAGCGACTTTTTCTGCGTCGTAGTTGGCCATTTTCTGCGCGTCAAAACCATCAAATACTAGGCGGTAGTGAGCACGCTTTTTTAAGATGGTGATCCACGATAGCCCCGCCTGCGCGCCTTCTAGGCATAACAACTCAAACAGTGCTTGATCATCATGCAGCGGTACGCCCCATTCATGATCGTGATAGTTTTGGTAGAGCGGATCGTCGCTGCACCAAGCGCAGCGGTTTAAAAGAAGAGGCATGGTGTCCAAGGGATGAGATGAGTGATTCACTGCAGCTTACTAGAGGGGCTTGTGGATATCTTGGGTTTTATCCCCTAAAACCAAGTGCTGTGCTGTGGATAAGCTGTTGATGTTGTGCTTAAGTTGCTGTTTATTTGAAGATAAATAGAACTGATTATTTTTTGTGCGCCGCTACTTAACGGTCATTGTTTTGTAAAGATACTGTGTTATTCGGCGATTTTAAAGCTGATAAAGAATGGCGAACCATGACTTCAGTCAGGCACGCGGGGGATCAAAAGCACACAGCTATTCCACTAAGGATATGTTTAGCAACTTTCCTATGCTTTTATTCCATTCATTCACACACTCTTTGCCGCAGCGCTCGGCCCAGCGCTTAAGTACAACTTGTTTTACTGTTTTGGCTAATCGCGCTTCATCGTTTGCGCTGGGGGTGATGAGCGTCATTGATCCTTGCTCGGCAAGGCTGCAGTTTTTTCCCGTGTTGCAGGCGATCCCCAAGGCCGTTTGGGTATCAGCGGCTTGCCACAGGTCATCCGCGAGCTTTTTGATACCTGTTTCAATATTTTTTTGATCACGTTCTTCAATCTTTGCCCATGAGGCTTGATTTACCCCAAGCATCACCACGCTCCAGCCTAGCGGCAGATTGTAGATATGCGTGGCCACTTGATAAAAGTGCGCCGTGTGGGCGGCTAGCGCCGAAGTAATTAGGCAATCTAGTTGCTTATCTTTCATTTTGTTATATACCTGATCAAAAGGAATACTGAGCGTGATTGCGCCGTAGGCTTCGATGAGATCGCTGGTGGTACGCATACTAACGCGTACTTTTTTGCCCTTTAGCCCCTCTAGGTTTTTAACTGGGCTATTGCACATTAAGAGTTGGGCAGAATAGGGCCACATCGCCAGTACTTTAATGCCATGCTTTTGTTCAAAATACTGCTCGAGCACGGGGCGGTAGCTGTTAACTACATTGCGCTCCATCTCAGCATTGATGGTTAGCCCAGCAAGATCCACAGCCTCTGCCCGTGGATCTTGCTCGGAGATATACGCCAAGATGGTGGTGCCAAAGTCAGTCATCCCGAGCTTCATCAAGCGCAAGACTTCGCTGCCTTTTAAGCCCACATCATTAAACGCGTTAAGGCTTACTTTGATTCTGCCTTGGCTTTGCTTGGGGAGTTGCTCGGTCCAGAAAGGTTTTTCATAATCTTTAAACTGGCTCAGCATGCTCCAAGAGCCAATGGCTTTAAGTGGCTCGGCGGCGGGCTCTTCTTCGGCGTGAAGGTGAGGGCTGAGGAGCAGTGCTACGATGATGGTTAATTTAGTCCACATTTCGGAATCCTTAGCGCTGCAACACGGGGGCGGCGGCACATTTGCTGTAGTCGTGCTGATGTGGGCTGAGGGCGGGCATGGCGCTGGCGCGCAATGGGCTGAGTGAGTCATCACCCAGTAGCTGTTGGCAGGCGAGTAGCGCAGAGTCTAAAGCGCCCACAATCCAAGTGTGATGCACGCTTAAATGCTCTCCCGCAAAGTAAATGTGCTGCTCCGGTTGCCGAGCGCTATTAAATAACTGCCTAAATTGCCCTGGGAAAAACATCGCATCCCCTGTGGCCCATTCGGATGGCCAAGCCACATCATAGGATTCGATAAACTCGGCCTCTATATCCACCGTATCTTGGTAGAGATTTTGTAAATCTCTGATTGCCAGCCGTATTCGTTCTTCTTGGCTTTGAGGCAGCCAGTTGTAGGCATCACTCATCCATGAATACAGCAGCAGCACACCGGCTCCCGAATCGCCAAGGCCGTAGGAGGGATAAACGCACCAGCGCATCGGTAAATCCGTGGCAGACTGCCCGCCCATAGCGGGGTGTGCTACCTGCTCCCAGAAACGCGTTTTAAAGCGTAAGCCAATTTTATACAAAGGTTCGTAATGCATAGCACGAATCGCTTGCATCTTGGTGGGAGACCACTGTGGGGTGTCTATCATGCGCAGTGCCGCAGGTGGAATTGCCATAATAACGCGGTCAAAAATGGCGAATTCGCCCACATCACCGTAATGCACCGCAACGCGGCCATCCGTCAGATTTTCAATTTGCCGAACAGGAGTATCCATTGAAATGGCGTCTTCACCCATTAACTGGGCACAAGCATTAGGCAACCTATCCATGCCATTGGCAATGGTGCGCCATTTAGCACCAGAAAAATCCATGCTTTCAATCACCAGCTCGGTAAAGCTGCTGTGAAACTGATTGGTGGCCGAGGTCATGACCTCTACATAATTAACTTTCTCCATACTCCAGCCTGCAATTTCTGTTAGATAGGTATAGAGCGAGTAATTATCGTACTGCACAATTTTGGCAAAGCCTAAGTCGAAATCGACTTCTAGTAAGTCGAAAAAGGGTTGCAGCACTTCATCAAGTAGCTGTGAGGCTGTTTTGTTACACTCATCGGGTGGCAGCTTAAAGCCAAGCGCTTCTGGATGCTGATTGGCGTAATCCAAAGTCATCGTGGAGCCACTAAAAGCCCGCTTGCCATTGACATACACTAAGTTGCCACTTGGATCATATAAATTATAAGGAATAAGCTCGATATTAGATTCGGGAGCTCCTTGTTCATTTAAAAAGCCAATTAGATCAAATACTGGCTGTTGCTCAGGGGTTTCTGGCAAGCGCATTGCACCCGCTTCAAAATATTGATTGGGTTCATGATTAAAGCGATGGGTATACACGCGCCCGCCTAATCGAGTGGGGTGTGCCTCATATAAATGACAATCTATCCCCCGACTTTTAAGCAATAAAGCCGCATACAGCCCCGCCATGCCCGCACCAATAATACCCACTCTTAATTGATTGGCATTAGTTTGCTTTTCAATTTTAGGCTGTGCTGCGCGAGCTTTAAGCCAAGCTTCATATGCTGCCCGTAATGATGGTTGCTTGCTGGGAATATTTGCGAACATAAGCGAAGCGTTTAGCATGTTTGGCTCCAGATAACGGTTACACATAATTGACGTCATAGCGCATGTAAAGATGATTTTAAAATCATATATCTCATTTACATGTAAGGTATTGGAAATTTTAAAGAATGTTTCTATTCGGTAGATTAATATTCAAGAAAGTGAAATGAAACCTAGGCTGTTTTGCTGGAGATGGGGGTAATGCCCACACAACAACGATTATTTAGGCAGTCGATTGCGCTGCGCCTTCGCTTAGCCTTTGGTGTGGTTGCTGCAACGACGTTATTTGCATCGGGCGCTGCTTTATGGGCGTTTCATTCTGTAGATAGCACGTACTCGGTGGTTTCTAAACAAAGCTTCCCTGCAGCGATTGCTTCCGCACGTTTAGAGGCCAGTAGCTTGGAGTTTTCATCCGCGCTAGCTAGCCTTGCGAATGCCCAAAATTTGCCAGCCCGAGACAGCGCCTTATCCCGCGTTCAGCTAGCGCTATCAGATCTACCTAAGCAAATTGATGCTTTGGCCTTGAGCCGCACAAAAGATGCTGAAACGCTGACTACCTTAGTACTTGAATTATCAAAAAATGTACTTCCAACGGATGAGCTGGTGATTCAGCAATTGCTGTTGAGCGAGCGAAAAAATATTATTTTGCAAAACACGGGTGACGCTCAGCAGCGATTTTTGCAGGCGATTGATCCTATTTTGCTGGCTAAAAATGCAGATTTGCTCTCGGCAACGAGGCGAGCATCGATTGCTGCAGGTGCCTCCGTCCATTCTTTGATTGATACCGAATTTTCAGAATTGCATGCCTTACAACAGGCGCGGGCTGAGGCCTTTCGTTTGGCCGCGGTGGTTAGTGAGCAAGGTGAAACGGGCTTGGCAAAACGGGGTATGAGTTTACTTGCGGGCATGCAAGCCAATTTACTGCACGCTGATCCTTTAGCTCAAGAGGCTGGAAAAAACTTAGCGGCAAGTTTGCATCGCCCTTTGCTTGATGTAAGACGGGAGGTTGCACGATCGGTGGCGACATTTGATGCGGTTTTAGTGCCCTTAATTAGTCAAACCACTCTAAAAATGATTTCACGCAGTGATCAAATCACGCTTGATTCCACCAATGCCGTGGTGGTTTTAGTCGCTGAGCAGGTGGCATCTTTAAGTGCTGTGCAGCATTTTCGGGGCGATGTGGTGCTGCTAGCTAGTTTAATTGCCCAAGCTGCAAACGCACAAAGTTTAATTCGCTTAGAAGAAATAAAAAAAATGTTTGAGCAGGCTACGGCTAAGGCTAAAAAAACCTTGCTTGAAATTAAACATAGCGATGAATTGAAAAATTTACATCGTGAGCTATATAGTCTGATTCTTTTAGCCGAGGCAGAAGATGGAGTGTTTTCTGTTAGCTTTAAAAAAATTAAGTTAGATAATGAATTACAGCAGCTTATTATAAAAAATCAGATGGCTACTCAATTACTCGTTAATCAAGCACAATCAACTGAATATGCACTAAAACATGAGCTAAATGGAGAAATGTCAACGCTATCACAGAGATTAACTAAAAGTACATGGCTTTTGGCTGGGCTTACATTTTTTAGTTTGCTGATATCACTTGGAATTGGTTCTATTTATATCAGAAGGAGGATTAGCTCCAGATTAGTCAATTTGTCTAGCAATATGCAGAATATTGCCGATGGGCATTTGGATGTGGAAATTAACACCAGTGGTCGAGACGAAATTTCTGTTATGGCACAAAGCTTATTGGTATTTAGAAATGCCAGTGTTTTATTAAGAGCTCAATCAGCAGAATTAGTTGTGTCGAGGGATCAGGCAGAAGCCGCTTTGCAAGTTAAAGGCGATTTTTTAGCCAATATGAGTCATGAAATAAGAACGCCTTTAACTGCAATTCTGGGTTATACCCATTTGCTCTTTGATACGCCTCTCGCCAATAGGCAACGAGATTACTTGGCAAAGGTGCAATCATCGGCTAATTTATTGCTTGGGGTGATTAATGATATTTTGGATATTTCAAAAATAGAAGCGGGTAAATTAGAGTTAGAAGAATCACCATTTGATTTATTCCTCTTACTAGAAAATCTAGCGGGTGTTGGTGTTATTCAGGCAGAAAAAAAGAAATTGGTACTGGTTTATAGTGTGGATGTGAATGCACCTCAGTGGCTGATTGGTGATTCTTTGCGTTTAGGGCAGATATTACTTAATTTAATTAATAATGCGATTAAATTCACCGAGTCGGGCGAGGTTGAATTAGCAGTGTCTTGTTGTAATAAAGGCAATCAAGAATTTGAGTTTAATTTTAGTATTCATGACTCAGGAATTGGAATTAGTCCTGAGGTATTAAACCGTTTGTTTCAGCCTTTTACTCAGGCAGATTCATCCACCACTCGGCGCTTTGGTGGCTCGGGCCTAGGATTGGCGATTAGCCAGCAGTTGGCGCATATTATGGGTGGGGGGATTAGTGTTGATAGCACGCTTGGAAGAGGATCTAGTTTTAAATTTTCACTTTGTTTAAAACAAAGTAATCAAGCTGCAATGCTCATCCCTCAATATATAGGGCGCCGAGTTTTACTGGCCGAAGCACATACGGCAACACGAATTCAGTTGTGTTTGTATTTAGATAAAATGGGCGTGCAAGTTAAAAGTGTTTGCACTGCTGTTGAAGTAGTGCAGGAGCTAGAAAGGGTGCAGCAGCCTTATGATGTGCTCATTATTGATGCTTATGTATTAGAAAATACGAATATAGAGGCGGTGCAAAAAATATGGGATATCCGTGCAAAAATGGCGACGGTTTTTCTGACCTCTGTATTAAGTCATGATGAAATAATGAACCGTTGGGTTCCGCATTCCCCTGTTTATTCTTTAAGTAAACCTATTATTGCGCATTCACTATATGCGACAATAGAATCTAGTTTGGAATTAAACAACGCTGCCATTTCAAAAATGATACTTTCCCCTAAATCTGAGCCATTACTGGGGATGCGTATTTTATTAGCAGAAGATACTCCATTATTAAGTGAAATGAGTACGGCTCTATTAAGCTCCTTAGGCGCGGTAGTGGATTCCGTTGATAATGGGCGTGAGGTGGTTGACCTTATTTTGCAGCAGAAAAAAAAATACGATGTGATTTTAATGGATGTGCAAATGCCTGAAATGGATGGTATGGAGGCAACGCGCATTATTCGGATGAAATTATCCCCAGTAGATTTACCCATTATTGCCTTAACTGCGCATGCCATGGATGCAGAACGCCGTCGTTGCTTAGAAGTAGGGATGAATGACCATCTGGCAAAACCCATCAATCCTCAGCATCTGTTGAAAGTCTTGTTACGTTGGATAGGAAGTAATGTGAGCGACACAAACTTGTTATTCGCTACTGATCATGTAGCAGAGGCCCTGCCCGAGCTGGCAGGCCTTGGTTTAGATAAGGCCTTAGAGCGTCTAGGTAGTTTGGCATTATTAAAACGCATGTTACCTAGGCTGCGTGATCAATACGCCGATACAGCCCCACGGCTACTGCTCTTGCTCACGAAAGGGGAGCTGTTTGAGGCGGAGCGTTTGGCTCATTCTCTTAAAGGCGTGGCTGGTACATTAGAAGCTTTACCTGTCTATCATTTAGCTCAAAAATTAGAAGATCAGCTGCACCTTGGGCATACCGAGGTAGATGCCTTGCTGACTGAATTAAATACCGCACTGGCCGTGGTGGTGGCAAGTATTGATGCCTGGCTAGGGGAGAAGGGCTCGGATGAGTTGCTTGTTGAAGTGCCAAGTGGCGGCGAAGAGCTTACCTTGGTAAGAGTGAGTGAGCTAGACGAGCTGCTTAGGGTAAGAAGTTTGCGTGCGCGTAAGTGCTTTTTAGAGCTACAAACGAGCTTGCGTAAGCTTAATAAAAGTAAGGCGCTGGTGATGGCACAAGCCTTGGATCAGCTAGATTTTCAAGCGGCAAGGAATGCGTTGCAATCCTTTGATATAAAAAGTAATTTTGGATAAGTTATTTAAGTTAATGAGCGTGGAGCATCGGGCTCTTAAAGTTTATGACCAAGTTTGAAGTCGTCTAATGTATTGGAGCTTGTCTTGATTCACCAGCCTATTGTTCTTATTGTCGATGACGAGCCTAGTAATATTGAAATGTTGGCAGCCATGCTGGATGATCAATATGAGCTGAGATTTGCCGTAAGCGGCCATGACGCATTAATTGCAATGAAAGAGTTGCCTAAACCGGATCTCATTTTATTAGATGTGATGCTGCCGGATATGAATGGCTATGCTATTTGTGAAAGAATCAAAGATGATCCTCTTTGCGCCAATATTCCTGTGATCTTTGTGACGTCTTTGGGCGATCCTGAGCAAGAAGAAAAAGGCTTTGCCGTAGGCGGTGCTGATTATATTGTGAAGCCTTGCCGAGCATTGAGTATTAAGGCGCGTATTCGCAATCAGCTTGAAATGAAGCGCACCAGAGAGCTTTTGCATCGTCTTGCAATTACCGATGCTTTAACTGGGCTAGCCAATCGTCGTCATTTTGATGAGGCTTTAAAACAAGAGGCACAGCGATTACAAAGGCAGGGTGGGCAACTTTCCTTGGTTTTAATCGATGTGGATTTTTTTAAGCGATACAACGATAGCTATGGACACCCCGCAGGGGATGAGTGCCTAAGACGTATTGCTGCGGTGATTACTACCGAGCTACGCCGCCCCGCTGATTTAACTGCCCGCATCGGTGGTGAAGAGTTTGCGTGTTTGTTACCAGAAACAACCTTAGCAGGCGCGTATGTGGTGGCGGAGCGTATCAGGCAAACGGTGCAAGCATTAGCAATGCCACATCAAGCCTCAACGATCTCTGAATTTGTGACGGTGAGTGTTGGCGTTGCAGTTTCTAATGGCACAGACCCAAGTCATCTGTATCAGCGCGCAGATATTCAGCTTTATATTGCCAAAACATCGGGCCGCAATTGTGTGGTGCAAGATGAACTGGCGCTGATCTAGGCTTTACCTAGATAAGGTTTATGGATCAGCACCGTTGCAAATCAAACCTAAGCGGGTTTAAGCAAAGACAATACTTGTTGCGGGGCTGCGTTTGCTTGCGCCTGCACTGCGGTATTGGCTTGTGCGCGGATTTGTTGCTGCGCTAGGTTTGCGGTGCTGGCTGCGTAATCTGTGTCTGCAATCCGGCTTTTTGCTGCGGAAAGGTTTTCTGCGCGGTTTTGCAAATTGGCGGCGCTTGCCGTGAGTCGGTTACTGACTGCACCATAATCGGATCTGGCACTAGAAACCGAGGCTAAATCACTATCCAGCCTAGATAGCGCCTGCCCAGCAGATGCGGCACTGGATAAATTGATTTGCCCTGAGCTGCTATTGAGTTGAGTAAGATCTGGCCTTGAAATAGACAACTGGTCTCCCGCATTAGCACCCGCCTGAAAATTTAAATTCCCCTGGCCTTGCAGCAAAGATTGGCCGTTAAAATTACTGTTTTTTACGATATCGTTATTAGATAAAGCCAGTTGATTGGCTTCTTCTTGAATGGCGGATCGATCTTGGCTGCTGAGGCTATCGTTGCCCGCAGCAACAGATAGCTCACGGATACGCTGGGTATTATCTTGCAGGCTTTCAAGTGCACCATCGGCAACTTGGGTGAGTGAAATGCCATCATTAAGGTTAGATCTAGCCTGATTGCTGCCGGCAATTTGTGCCGCAAACTGCTCAATCAGGATGGTGCTAGCAGGGTCTGTTGTTGTGCTGCGCTGCGCAGAGGAAAGCTCACTAAGCGTATTGCCGAGTGCTTTTTGTGTACCACTTAAGCTATTTTGCACATTAAGCGAGGGCAGGTTAGTTGATATACCGATAGCCATGACGTGTTCTCCAACAGAAGTTCCTACTTAACCATACTCTGCTCCGCGAATAGCTTCAATCATCGCACGCCATAACACAGACCTGTGGTCACTCGATTAAAATTTGGAATAGGTTTGCGTTACCTCATTAGAGTTTCAGCATGGGCATGGCAGTATGCTTATTGGAATTTTATAAGGATATTTATTGTGATTGCTATACAGTTTTTGGTAGTTATTGCTGCCATCTTACTTGGGGCAAGGCTCTCTGGAGTCGGCCTTGGGGTGATGGGCGGTTTAGGCTTGGCAATCTTGGTATTTATCTTTGGTTTGCGACCCACCACGGCCCCCATTGATGTAATGCTTATGATTCTTGCCGTGATCACCACGGCAGGGTGTTTGCAAGCCGCAGGTGGGATGGATTTTTTGGTGCGCATTGCCGAAAAGCTGCTGCGCAAAGATCCTAAGCGCATCACCCTGTATGCGCCCTTGGTGACTTATTGCTTTACTCTTTTTGCAGGCACTGGCCACGTTGCCTACGCCGTATTGCCGGTGATTGCCGAAGTTGCGCATGAATCGGGGGTGCGGCCTGAGCGGCCTTTATCTATTGCGGTGATTGCATCACAAGCCGCCATTACGGCGAGCCCTATTTCTGCGGCAACGGTGGCATTGCTATCTTTGCTTTCCCCTGCTGGGATTCATTTGGGCGATATTTTACAGATTGCTATTCCAGCCACGCTATTGGGGACCTTGGCTGGGGCGTTTGCAGCAAGCCGACAAGGCTGCGAATTACAGCTTGATCCGATTTACCGCGAAAAATTAGAGCGGGGTGAAATTCAAGCGCTGCAAAAGGCAGAACAAGTACTGCTGCCTAAAGAGGCTAGCCGTTCGGTATGGGTTTTTCTGCTTGCGGTGATTTCGGTGGTGATGCTAGGTACTTTTCCAGCCTTGCGCCCTAGTTGGGATGTGGCGGGTAAAAGCGTGCAGCTTGAGATGTCTCAAGCGATTGAAATTGTGATGTTGTCTGCTTCTGCGCTGATTTTATTGTTCTGCAAAGTAAAGCCAGATGAGGTGGTGAAGGGATCGGTATTCCGCGCGGGCTCTGCTGCTGTGATTGGGATTTTTGGTGTGGCTTGGATGGGAGATACGTTTATTCACGCCAATATGGCGCTGTTTTCTGGCTCAGTAAAAGAGATTGTGACAGCACAACCTTGGTTATTCTCTTTTGCCTTGTTTGGTATGTCGATCTTGCTGTACTCGCAAGCGGCAACGATCCGTGCCTTACTTCCTTTGGGAATCGCCTTAGGCATACCTGCCCCAGCGCTGATTGCCATGTTTCCTAGTGTTAATGGTTACTTTTTTATCCCTAATTATCCAACCGTGATTGCGGCAATTAATTTTGATCGGACGGGTACAACACGAATTGGCAAATATTTACTGAATCATAGCTTTATGTTGCCAGGGCTAGTCTGTTCAACGGTTTCCGTGGGGTCTGGTTTCGCATTGGCACGTATCCTCTTGTAATACAAAGAATATTACCTTTAATGCTGGGTAATTCTAACTGGCCGGTCTTTAGAAAAATCGCTGAAGATGTGGGCTATGGATGCCCAAATACAAATCTCAGCTCCGGCTAGGAGCCCGCGCAATCAACTTGATGTTGCACATCATAAGCAGCAGTTTCGCCTGCAAAGTATGGCTGCTCGCGTCGAGGCAGAGAATGAGGTGCAGCAGCTTACCCAACGCTCTTTTCAAGTGGCCAGCGCACCTATACGCTTAGATGAGCAAGCTAGAAATACCACCGCTAGTCAGTCACTAGAAAATCAATTGATGATGTCGCAAATTTGGATGGCGCCTGCTATCTACGGGACTCAGCTAGCGTTGATTAAACAAGATCTGCCGTTCAATCCCAAACAAACGCTACGAATTGAAAATGCCTTGGCAAGTTATAAGGCCATTTCTTCAGTCGGGGATACTGAGCCAGGCGCTGGCTTAGCCACCACGGCTTAGCTTCAACTGGCTTTAAATACGCCATTGTTGCTAGCTTGGGCGGATTAGCCCAAGCTAGCATTTAGGTTTTAACGCTTGGTTTTTAATGCAGCTAATGCTGCTGCCATTGCGCCTTGGGCCTCTGGCTGGCGCTCCACTATTTTTCTATCCTTGGGTGTCATGCTTTGCTTAGGCATATCTGTGCTTGGCGCGGCGCTATCTGTTAGGCGCATGGTGAGCGCAATGCGTTTACGTGGCACGTCGATTTCTAGCACTTTCACTTTTACCACGTCACCGGTTTTAACCACTTCACGCGGGTCTTTAATAAAGCGGTTTGCCAGTGCCGAGATATGCACGAGGCCATCTTGATGCACGCCAATATCCACGAACGCACCAAAATTGGTCACATTGGTCACTACGCCTTCCAGCACCATTTCTAGCTTTAGGTCGGAAATTTTTTCTACGCCTTCAGCGAAGCTGGCGGTTTTAAACTCTGGGCGCGGGTCACGGCCAGGTTTTTCTAACTCGCTCAGAATATCTTCGATGGTGGGTACGCCAAATTGCGCATCGGCCAGCTCGTTTGGATTCAGGCTTTTAAGCAGCGTGCTGTCGCCAATAATCTGGCCGATATTTTTACCGACCTTAGCAATGATTTTTTCCACCAGTGGATAGGCTTCAGGGTGAACCGCTGAAGCATCTAGCGGATTACTGCCCACCATCACGCGCAAAAATCCTGCTGCAAGCTCAAAGCTTTTATCGCCAATACGTGGCACTTTTAGCAGTGCTTTACGTTCAGCAAAAGCGCCGTGCTGATCGCGATAGCTAACAATATTGGCCGCCATAGTGGCCGTGAGCCCAGAGACGCGGGTCAAGAGCGGCACTGATGCTGAGTTCACATCTACCCCCACCGCATTCACGCAATCTTCGATCACGGTATCCAGCATTCTGGCTAGCTCGTTTTGGTTTACATCGTGCTGATACTGGCCCACGCCAATGGCTTTGGGGTCGATCTTAACCAGCTCGGCCAGCGGGTCTTGCAAGCGTCGAGCAATGGATACCGCACCGCGTATGCTGACATCCAGCTCAGGGAATTCTTTAGCAGCTAGCTCAGACGCAGAGTAAACCGAAGCCCCCGCTTCAGACACCACCAGCTTTTGCATCGCCAGCTCAGGCAGTAGCTTGATCAGCTCGATCGCCAGTTTGTCGGTTTCACGGCTGGCCGTGCCATTGCCGATTGAGATGAGTTCTACGCGGTGTTTTTTGGCTAGCGCAGCAAGGGTCGCGAGCGACTCGTTCCACGCTTTGCGCGGCTCGTGCGGATAAATCGTTGCGATATCGAGTAGCTTGCCAGTGCGGTCTACCACGGCTACTTTTACGCCAGTACGCAGCCCAGGGTCTAGACCGATGGTGACTTTGGGCCCTGCAGGCGCGGCCAGCAGCAGGTCTTTCATATTGCTGGCAAATACTTTAATGGCCTCAATATCGGCCTGCTCGCGCAGCTGGCTGAGCAGCTCCGCCTCTAAGCTAGTAAAGATTTTAGTGCGCCAGCTCTGGCGTACGGTGTCATTCAGCCATTTGTCGGCAGGGCGGCCTAAGTTTTGCACGCCAAAGCGCTCGGCAATGCGCATTTCACAGCTATTTGGGGGCGCATTACGCAGGCTAGCAGCCTCTAATTCTTCGGGTAGCAGCACCGATAATTGCAGAATGCCTTCGTTTCTGCCGCGCAAAATCGCGAGAATACGGTGCGATGGCATGGCTGATATTTTTTCATGGTAATCAAAATAATCGGTAAATTTAGCGCCTTCTTCTTGCTTGCCTTCAATCACGGTTGTTTTGCTGCTGGCTTGGCTATGCAAATGGCTACGCAGCTTAGCAATGAGCTCGGCGTCTTCGCTAAAGCTCTCAATCAAAATGGCGCGCGCGCCCTCTAGCGCCGCTTTGGTGTCCGTGATATCTGCATTCAGGAAAGTGCTGGCGGCGTGTTCTGGATTGAGATTAGGGTTAGCCAGCAGCTGTTCGGCCAGCGGGGCGAGGCCCGCTTCTCTGGCGATGAGTGCTTTGCTGCGGCGTTTTTGTTTGAAGGGCAGGTAGAGGTCTTCTAAGCGCTGTTTATTATCGGCGCTAAGCAGCTGGATATTTAGCTCTGGGCTAAGCTTGCCCTGCTCGGTGATATTGCTGATGATGGCGCTACGGCGCTCTTCTAATTCACGTAGATAGCTAAGGCGCACTTCCAGATTACGCAGCTGGGTGTCATCCAGCCCGCCGGTCACTTCCTTGCGGTAGCGGGATATAAAAGGAACGGTGGCACCGTCGTCTAATAGCTGAACTGCCGCTGCAACTTGGGCGGGGCGGCAGGCGATTTCGCTGGCAATACGTTGGTGAATTGAAGGCAGCATAAGGCAGATTCTAATAAGGGCATGAAGATCTGCATTTTACGGCTTTTTTCACTGATGTTATGTAGAACAATTTTGCATCTACAAAAAGCACAGAAGGTAACCTCGAAAACCCCATCTGATCTCATAATACTGCGTTCTGCTTTAAAAAAATCTCCTTACATATCAAACATACGCAGCGTCTATTTTTTAAAGTGCTGTCTTATTTAGCAATATAGATTTTTTGAGGCCCCTAGAAAAGAGAGTGAATTTAGCCTCTTCTTTATTTTTCTTGATTAATTTGCTTGCGAGTTTCATCAAGAATTTTTTGAAAATCACCAGTGTCCTTCATTTTTTTTAAGCCTAGATTAAAACGGGCGATTAGTTCCTCAGCACGGGGGTGTTTGTTCCAAATAACCACATGCATTGGGGCGATCCAAAAAGCTTGTTTCTGCCAGGTAATTTGTGCACGTTTATCTGCGGGGAAATTTTGCTGCAATAAATATTGCCCTACTTCTACATCGATAGGAAACAGATCAATATGACCTGCAAGCAGTTTGCGAAAGCCAGTAATATCATCTGTGCCGGTATCCGTTATTAATACATGTTGTTTTTGGAGTTGAGCAAATTCTTCAGAATAAAAATTGCCTAAAGTAATGCCAATGCGTGATTTTTTTAAATCACTGAGCTTTTCCCATTTTTTTTTTGCACCTACGCGCTCAAAGAAAACCATATTGGCAGAAAGAACGGGATCGGTATAAAGCAGATCTAATTGCCGCTCTGCCGATATGGCCCAGCCAAAGCTACCATCTAAAATCCCCTTGCGTGCCACTTCTAAGGTGCGATTATTGGGGTAGAACTCATAGCTAACTTGAACATTTTCTCGGGCAAAGGCCTCTAAAACTAGCTTAGAAAAAATACCATAAGAAGCTAAATTCTTCCCCATATAGGGAGCCCATTCTTGATTGGAAAGGCGAATTTTAATCATATCATTAGCAGCAAAAAGATGAGGGCTAACGATTAACAGTAAATTTAATATGCAATTACGAGTTATTAAACGCATTTTATTCACCTAACTCATTAAAAAATAAGAACGGTGGGTTTTGTTTGCCCAGCGCCAGCAATATGGCTTATTGCCGTGCGATTGGAGGCGTTAAGCCAATAAATTCTGGATAGTCAGTAATAATGCCTTGTAAGGAAAACGTTTGGCAAATAAGGTGCTCGGCTTCTGTTTGTGCGCCATAGGCAAAGTTATTAAACCCCTGCGCATGGCTTTGTTGGATTAACTCATTGTCTAGGGCTTCGTAATCCCACACTAAGGTACGTAAACGTGGGTAGGGTAAAGCAGAGAGGAGGAGTTCGTGGATTTGTGCTGGGCGGTGAGCAATCAGCAAGCCGCAATCAATTTTTAATTCTTTAGCTACACTTATTATAATTTCATGGCGAAAAGAGGTGATAAGCAGCTGGTGATGATCAACATAGTTTTTTAGTATGCTCATGCAGCTAGGTAATACGGATGGGGTTTTTATTTCAATATTCCAATAAGCATCTGGAAATGCATCGAGCGCTTCGGCTAAAGTAGGGACTAAATAGCCGGCTAAATGAGACAATTCATTCCGACTTAATGCTGCTACCGCTATGCCATTTGGGGCATTTCTATCGTGGTATAAAATGGCTTCGCCATCGGCGGCCAGCCTAACATCCGTCTCTATTCCCTTAAAACCTGCCGTTAAGCTTAATGCAAAGGCTGCAAGCGTGTTTTCTGGGGCTGTACGGTGTAAACCGCGATGTGCAAGTCGCAACATAGAATGGGTTACACTCTTGAAAAAAATTGATGTTTCAATAATAGGATGCGGTGCATGCTTCGTGCTAGAAGTTTTCTGAATAAATCCGGCATTATTTGTTTATTAGCAGTGATGGGCCTATCGCAGCTTGCCTCTGCAGCAGATCGTCCTCGTATTGGCTTGGTGCTGGGCGGCGGCGGCGCACGTGGCTTGGCCCATATCGGTATATTGAAGGTACTTGAAGAAGCACGAATCCCTATTGATTGCGTCGTGGGGACCAGTATTGGCTCCTTAGTTGCGGGTGCTTACGCTGCAGGCCGCACACCGGCTGAAATGGAAAAAAGAGCAACGGATGCCAATTGGGATGATTTATTAAGCTCTAGTTTACCTAGGCAATTAAGCGCTATTCGTAAAAAACAAGATGATAAGCTCAATTTAGTGGGCATTGAGTTGGGGCTTAGAGATTCTGGCGAAGTGGCTCTGCCTTCTGCTGCAATTAGCACACAAAAAATTGAATTATTTCTACGTGAAATGACTTTTGGCGGCACGATTTCATCTTTTGATGCGCTAGCGATTCCCTATCGGGCGGTGGCGACTGATATTGAAAACGGTGAAATGGTAGTACTAAAAGATGGGGATATTGTAACCGCCATGCGGGCAAGCATGGCAGTGCCAGGCTTGTTTCCTGCGGTTGCTCAAGGTTCGCGTTTATTAGTGGATGGGGGATTGGCGAGAAATGTGCCGGTGGATGTAGCCCGCTCACTTTGTGCTGATGTGATTATTGCCGTGGATGTGGGCGCTCAGCCTTTAAATAGAGAAGACATTAATAGTATTTTAAGTACTGCCGATCAATATACGCGCTTAATGGTGGCACAAAATGTAAAGCCGCAATTAGATAGCCTTACTTCACGTGATATTTTGATTACGCCTAATTTAGGTGGCTTAAGTTCTTCTGATTTTAAACGTGGTAAAGATTTGATTAGCAAGGGAGAAGAGGCCGCAACGCTCAGCTTATATCAGTTGAGTAAATATGCTTTGCCTGAGGCAGAATATAAAGCTTGGCAACAGCAAAGATTAGCTAAAAAAATGGCACCGCAGCCTGTGCAAATGGTTGAAGTAACGCCTATGCGCAAAATTAATCCTGACGTTTTGAAAGAAGCGGTTGATGTGCGAATTGGCATACCATTAGAGTCAGAGATTTTTCATAAGCGCTTATCTGAAGTCTACGCTCGAGGAGATTTTTCTCAGTTAGATTATGAGCTTACAGATCACGATGGTGCGCAGCGTCTTACTTTAATTCCAATAGAAAAAGATTGGGGACCTAATTTTCTTTCCTTTGGTTTGGGAATGGGGACTGATTTTGAAGGTAATAATCCATATAGCTTAACGGGCATGTACCGCCGTACGTGGATTAATTCTTTAGGGGCAGAGTGGAAAAACTCGTTTAGGGTTGGGGACACAATGGAGTTTCAATCAGAGTTTTATCAGCCATTGCAATTAGATGGTTATGCTTTTATTGCACCCTCTGTTCAGTTTAAATCTAGCCCTGTTTCTATCTGGAGGAATGGCGAAAATATCGCTCAATATCGCTATACACAATCAGGCATTGGTATTGATTTAGGATCAAGTTTGACGCGCTTTGGTGAGGTGCGCTTAGGTGTGGCGTATCAGCATTATGATGCAGTAAAGCAAATCGGAGAAAACCTAGGCTCCTATGATGTTATGGGGGATTACGGTGTTCGTATGAGTATGTATTATGATCAATTAGATAATCTTAATTTTCCCTCAAAGGGCAATTTATTTCATCTATCTTCCTATTATGCTTTACAAGGGCAAGGTGATTTTAAGCCCTATGGCCGAGTGATCTTAGATGCTCAGCATGCGTTTTCTGTGGGGGGTGTAAGAGGCAACTTTGCTGTACGCGGCCATTATTCGCATAAAGACGCGCCATTTTTGCCAGATTCACAGTCGCTGGGTGGTTTTTTAAATTTATCTAGTTATCGCAAAAATGAATTGCTTGGGGAAAACACCATTTACGCCAAGGCGCAGATTTATTCACCGGTGACTCTATTAGGGTTGAGCGTAGGGGGCAGCTATTTGGGGGCGGCATTTGAAGCAGGCCGCACGTTCAATCCCTTAAATGATGATAAAGATGGTTGGCATAATTCAGTAACAGGGTTTTGGGCTGCAGACACCTATCTTGGGCCTTTTTACTTAGGCGCTGCTTATGGAGATAATAAAAAACTGCGTTATTACTTGATGCTGGGAAATCAGTTTTAATTTGTTTTTTTAAAGGGAGATGGCGATGTTGAAATTAAGTTTAGTAGCTAGCTTGTTGGCGCTGTGTGTTGGCACTGCTTATGCGGGGCCACAGCAAGAAAAAATGGCAACGTGTAATAAAGATGCAGCCACGCAATCCTTAAAGGGCGATGCACGTAAATCATTTATGAGTAGCTGTTTAAAGGCGGCCCCTGCCTCAGCGCCCATGACTCAGCAAGATAAAATGAAGCAATGCAATAAAGACGCAACGGGTAAAAAAGGTGATGAGCGTAAAGCCTTTATGAGCTCTTGTTTGAAGAAATAAGCCAGCGGCCAGATGCAAAGTCTGGCCGTTATTGAGTTGCGCTGCTGGAGGTCCCTCTTCTGATCACTTTTTTGCGCACCCCGTACCCTATATGGCACACGTTTACTTATTAGGGCAGGGGAATACACGTCAAAGCATCACGAAAAAATACTCGCTCGCTTGGGCGTAATTCAAATAGCAAGGCGCGCAATCGCTCTATGATTTGATAGGCGATGAGGCTTGCTCCCTGCTCATATACACAAAACCATGCTGCTTCTAGTAAGAGATTGGCTAGCTGTAAAGGGGGAAAGTTGACACGGCCACTGTCGTATTCTTCTAGCGTAAATTGCGCCCAAGAAAACCAATTGCTAAAGCCTTTACTCGCTGAAAATGGGGCTGGGAAAGGTTGTAATGCCGTGGCCGCTGCTGTTAATGATAAAGGCTGTTGTAGGCGAAATGCCTCTAAGCAAGCCGCACCCTCAGGCAAGCAATTACCGCGTGCAATGCGCAGGATAAAAATGGTGTTCCAAGCCGAGGCACTACCAACACCAAACCGATCACAAATCCATTCTGATAAGCCTAGCCAGCGCATGGCCTGAACTTGCACGCTTGCTTGAGTGAGCTTTAATAATTTGAGTTGGCTAAATAGCCATAAACACCAGCCAATATTAGCTGCCACGTGTTGTACGGCATCAATAGAATCGGCCTCACATGCGGCTTCTAAGGCATAGCTTAGCGCTTGTAATGCGGCATCGGCGGATTCTTTCCGCAGCGTACAGCCTTCGGCCATCGCGTCATATTTGTACAATAAAGCACTTAAATTAAGGTATTCAAAGCGTACGCGAGGGTTGTAGCGCACCACAGGGCCAAGTGTGGTTGAGGCTTCTAGCTGAAGCAGTAGCATGCGTGCTGCTTCAATATCACTATGAGTATAGCGATCCCATGCGTGTACGATTTGTGCCATTGCCGCAAATGTGGGCTGAGCACTTGCTAATTGCCCCACCGCAATAATATGTTCAAAGCGCTTTAAGGCTTGTTTGCTTTCAGGTAATAAATCGCTGCGACGCCATGCCAAACTTGCTTTCATTAGAGCGAGCGCCCGCTGAAAATCATCGTGGGCGCATTCTTGAGCAAGCAAAAACGGATCACTCATGCGTAAAGCGGCTGGACGGACAAAGCCATCGTGGCCTTCACGCATTCCTTGAGTGAGATGCTTCCAAAAACTCATATCCTGCATGACATAATCCACACCCTTGCGCTCACCTGTTATGCCCATTCTGGGTAGTGCAGGCGTTTGTAATCCTAAAAAGGTTGCCAGATCGCTAGGGGCTAGGCTTACGCCCTGCTGGGTAAACTTTAGGCATTCCAAGCTTTTCTGCGTTAGCCAAAACGGCCCTCGGCTGCGTTGTGCCGGATTTAACATCGCGACATTTAGCTGTTGATCATGCCCCCAGCCCACGGTGATGTGTAGGCGTGAATATTCTGCAAATGCGCGTGAAATTAACATCCGAATAGCTTGTGCCTGTGGAAAATTAGCGCGGATGATGGCGGCAGTTAATAGACGTTTTTCGATTTGCTGAGCGTAAACCATGCGCACTAACAACCACAGGGATTGGTAACGTAGGGGCTCATCCCCCGCCTGGTAAGGCGTAGATAATTCAATCACAATTGGGGATAGTGGTTTAGTCATAAATACTTTAAATAAAACAATCTATGAAGCGTTGAAGTAAATAACTTAAATACACTGTATGCAATATGTGTAAATAAATTTTAATTTGCAATACAGTACCACATTCAAATAATAAACGAGCTGCTTGTGTATTTAAATTTATTAACTTCAGCTTGGTTACACATGTTACAAAATAGCATATTTACCAAATGGTGTAGCTTTTATTATTATGTGTAACTTGATTGGCTTACACATTAATGAATAGAGGATTAAATATGCTATTAAAGAAATATTTACTTATAACTGGAATACTGCTTTCTATGGCTAATTCTGCACATGCGTTTCAGCCTGATTATAAAAGCCTATTTAAAGGCTATGACGGCTGCTTTATGCTTTACGATAACAGTAGCAAGAAAATGCTAAGTGAATACAACCCAAATAATCGTTGCTCACAACGCATTCCTGTGAATTCGACCTTTAAACTTCCCTTGGCCCTGATGGCTTTTGATGCAGGGCTTATTAATAAAGACACGGTATTTAAATGGAATGGTCAACGCTATGATCTTCTTGATTGGAATCAGGATCAAAACCCAGCTAGCTGGGAGAAGTATTCGGTGGTTTGGGTCTCGCAGCACATCACACCACAGCTTGGTTTGGATAAAATAAAACAATATCTAGCTGATTTTAATTATGGAAATCAGGATTTTTCAGGTGATCCAGGCAAAAATAATGGCTTAAGTAATGCATGGTTGAGTAGTAGTTTAAAAGTATCCGCAAAAGAGCAACTGGCTTTATTGCAGCAGTTTGCAAATGGCACATTACCACTTAGCCAGCAAGCCATGGCTGAAACCAAGAAAATCATTTATGTGGGAAAATTAAACCATGGGGCAGATCTTTACGGAAAAACTGGTAGCGGCTGGAAAAATAGAAGTGATAAAGGGGGGAACAGCAAAAAAATGCGTGATGGCTGGTATATTGGCTTGGTTGAAAATGCGGGTAAACAATATATTTTTGTAAGCAATATTACGGATGAAAATATTCCAAGTGCAGATGATAAGAAAATGGGTGGCCCCATTGCAAAAGAAATCTCACTTAAATTGTTGAATAGTTATTTTTCCTCTTAAAGACCGCGCGGCATAAATATCGAAGGGGCACCGCCTAAATCGGCAGCCTCTTTGCTCACTTTGGTGTTTCGTAGGCAGCTTGGCAGGCATTGGCGGTGCTGTCATATATAGCTTGCAGCGCTATGCAGCTCATCTGAGTAAGTTTACAAAGACAGCTTCGTAATAAAGTCTGGCTTTATATCGCTTGAATTTGCCCTTATCATCCCAATCTATTGTGAAAATACCCCTTATTATTTATCATCCCCTGCCTAATATATGACTTTTCTTCATCGCCTATTTAGCAAGACCACTGGAATATCTGCCATGCCCGCTACCGATCTGCTGCTTGCCGCGCTTGCTAATGAAATTGATCCAAATACAGGGCGCGATTATGTTTCGGCCAAATGTATCAAGAATTTAAAGTCTGAGCAGGGGGCGGTTAGCCTTGATATTGAGCTGGGCTATCCAGCGGCTAGCCAATTAGCGGCCATTAAAAGCCAAGTGGAGCAGGCTTTACTGGCGGTGGATGGGGTGAAATCGGCTCAAGCCTCTGTATCTAGCCATATTGTGGCTCATGCTGCGCAGCGTGGTTTGCCATTGCAAAAAGGCATTAAAAATATTATTGCGGTGGCCAGTGGGAAGGGCGGCGTAGGTAAATCAACCACGGCGGTTAATTTAGCCTTAGCGCTGGCGGCAGAAGGCGCGAGTGTGGGGCTATTAGATGCAGATATCTATGGCCCATCGCAGCCAACCATGATGGGGGTTGCAGATCAAAAGCCTGAAGCCGTAGAAAATAAATACATTCTACCGATTGAAAATCACGGTATTAAAACGATGTCGATTGGATTTTTAATTGATACCGAGCAGCCTATGGTGTGGCGTGGCCCAATGGTTACTCAAGCTTTAACCCAGCTTTTGAATGAAACCATGTGGGGCGAGCTCGATTACTTGGTGATTGATTTGCCGCCTGGTACCGGTGATATTCAGCTGACTTTAAGTCAGAAAGTACCCGTAACTGGCGCGGTGATTGTCACCACACCACAAGATATTGCCCTGCTGGATGCACGTAAGGGCATTAAGATGTTTGAGAAAGTAGGCGTGCCGATTTTAGGCTTAGTCGAAAACATGAGCATGCATATTTGCAGCCAGTGTGGCCATGCCGAGCCTATTTTTGGTGAAGGAGGTGGGGCAAAAATGGGTGCTGATTATGGTATTGAATTGCTAGGCCAATTGCCGCTAGATTTGTCGATACGCCTCAATGCCGATGCCGGTAAGCCATCGGTGGTGGCGGATCCAAATGGCAAAATTGCTGAGCTATATAAATCGATTGCACGCAAAGTAGCGGTAAAAATTGCCGCTAAATCACAAGACTTCTCCAGTAAATTTCCAAAGATTGTGATTCAGAAAAATACTTGATTATTCATCAGATATAAAAAAACCCGACACCATATGATGTCGGGTTTTTTTATGGACAGAATATCAAAGATTAACCAGCGCGTGATTTGCTAGCGGATGTGGTTTCAATCCATTTACGTACGCGTTGTGCATCGCCAATACGGGTGTATTTGCCATTTGAATCGAGTAAAACAATCACAACAGGTGTGCCATTAATGGTGGCCTGCATCACTAAGCAACGGCCGGCCTCATTAATAAAACCGGTTTTGGAAACACCAATAGTCCAGTCTTCTGCTTTAACTAGTGGATTGGTATTGTGGAATGCCAAGTTTCTGCCGGTTTGGTTAGAAACAAAGCTGTATTCACTGCTGGTGGTGAAGTCATGAATTTCTGGATAGCGGTGTGCAGCTTTTACCATCAAAGCTAGTTCACGCGGAGTAGAAACATTATTGGGCGTTAAGCCGGTTGAATCATAAAAACGGCTGGTGCGCATTCCCAGTGATTGAGCTTTTTCATTCATTTTGCGAATAAAAGTAGCTTGGCCCGCAGGGAAAGTGCGCGCTAAAGCGGCGGCAGCGCGATTTTCAGAAGCCATTAGTGCTAAAAGCAGCAACTCACCACGGGTAAGGGTAGTGCCTACCGTTAAACGCGAGCTGGTGTTTTTTAGTGTATCAATATCGGCTTGGCTAATGGTTAGCAATTCATTTAATGGCAATTGCGCATCAAGCGTAACCATTGCTGTCATGAGTTTGGTAATCGATGCGATGGGTGTAACCGCATCGGCATTTTTCTCAAACATAATCTCGCCACTTTGCTCATTGAGCACCAACACGCCCGTGGATTGCACACCAGGGTTATCTAGAGTGGTTGACATGGCTAATGCGCGTGAAATGGTGACATCTTTACGCGCGTTAGCAATCGCACGATTGGTAATCTGTTTGTTACTTGATTTAGTCGCCGTTTTTGTTGTTTTTAATGCTTTCGTTGCTTTGGCGGACTTATTCTTCGCTGAAGCTTTGGCTTTAGCACTGTGGCTTGAGGTTTTAGAGATCGACGATTTTGTGGCCGATTTATGGCCAGTATTTGCCGCCGCAGTGGCCGGTACGACCAGGCCTAGCGCTGCAACGAGGGTGCAGCATGAGAAAATGCGGTACAGCATGAGATAGAGGCTCCAAGGGCTAGGGACGGCAAAAATATGACGCTGCCATCCTTCATAATTGTGGTTTTATTTTACGCAATGAATTTAAAAATGTCATGTTAAATCAAATAGTACGGTAGGATTTGATAGAAATCGGATTAGAGTATTTTTTCGTGATTTTGTTTTTTTGCAGCAAGTTTGTTGTTGCGGTGCAGCAATAATTTGCTAGAATGGTGTTCCTTTCGAGTTGCTTTCGGAGAAAACCGATGTTTAATAACAAATCGATGGATGAAATTTTCAAGCAGCTTACTGAGACCAACCAGAAACTGTTGCAAAGCTGGGTAAATCTGGCTCAACCTGGCGAACCTGTCGCCGAGCTAGCTCCAATGCATCAGATGATGTCTGGATTGACGCAAAGCAATCCCTTTTTAGCGCAGCATGGCGATTTTTATAAGCAACAACTTGATTTATGGTTAGGCTTAATTGGTGCTAAAGAAAAAGCGCCAGTTGTTGTTCCCGAAAAAGGCGATCGCCGCTTTAATGCGCCAGAGTGGGAACAGCCGCTATTTGATTACATTAAGCAAAACTACTTGGTAACCTCTCGTTGGTTATTGCAATTGGTAGATCAAGCAAACACCGATGATGCCGCGCGCGAGAAAATGAGTTTCTTTACTCGCCAATATGTCGATGCTATGAGCCCGGCAAACTTTGCTTTTACCAATCCAGAAGTCATGAAACTGGCTTTAGAAAGTAAAGGCGAAAGTCTGCAGGAAGGCATGAAAAAGTTAATGGAGGATATGCAGAAAGGCACTATCACCATGACTGACGAATCTCAATTTGAGGTCGGCAAAAATCTAGGCATCAGCCCAGGACAAGTCGTTTTTGAAAACGAGCTGTTCCAATTACTGCAATACACCCCTGCTACTCCTCAAGTTTATTCCCGCCCCTTATTGATTGTTCCGCCTTGCGTAAACAAGTTCTACATCATGGATTTACAGCCTGATAACTCCTTAGTGGCCTACGCCGTTAGCCAAGGGTTTAAAACCTTTCTGGTTTCCTGGAAATCAGTGACGCCAGAGATGGGGCACTTAGAGTGGGATGATTACGTTGAAAATGGCGTGATTAGCGCTTGTGATGTGGTGCGTAAGATTGGCAAGGCAGAAAAAATAAATGTGCTGTCTTTCTGCATTGGCGGTGAATTAGTTTCTACCGCTATGCCGGTGATGCAAGCGCGTGGTTTGGATTGGATTGAATCTGTCACGCTGATGACGGTGATGATTGATCACACCGAGCCTGGCGATATCAAGCACTTTATTGATTGGAATCTGATTAAAAAGCGCGAAGCCTTGTTAAGCGAAGGTGGTGTGATTGGCGGTAAAGAGCTATCTCGTACTTTTTCAGCATTACGTTCTAATGATTTAATTTGGAACTACGTGGTTAATAATTATCTGAAGGGTAAAACGCCAGCACCGTTTGATTTACTCTATTGGAATAATGATTCGGCTAATTTGGCCTTGCCGATGCACACTTTTTTCCTACGCAATATGTATTTGGAAAACAATCTCACTAAGCCTAATTCATTTAGTCTTTGTGGTGTGCCTATTGATTTAACTACCGTTACTGCACCAACGTATATTTTTGCTGCGCGTGAAGATCATATTGTGCCTTGGCAATCCGCCTATTTAAGCACCCGTATTTTTAAAGGCCCATTACGCTATGTACTTGGGGCTTCCGGCCATATCGCAGGCGCGATTAATCCGGTAAAAGCCAATAAGCGTAATTACTGGGTGAATGAAGATTTATCGGGTGATTCGGAAACTTGGCTTAATGGGGCAGAATCTCGCCCAGGCAGCTGGTGGCAGGATTGGAGCCAATGGCTGATTCCTTTATCGGGGGAGCAAGTTGCAGCATCTAAAACGCACGGCAATGCGGCATTCAAACCAATTGAACCAGCACCTGGCCGCTATGTAAAAGAGCGTTTGGCTTAAGGCATTTTAGATTCATCATTTAGCAAGAATTGTTAGATATCTTGTTGGTTTTAAAAGCTTTAATTTGTATGTTGATCGGCATCTTGCCACTGACAGGCTTAAATACCTTGTTTAGCGATCGCTATTAAGGTGTTTAAGCCGACTCTTGATACAGCCTATTTAAGGGAAATACCGCATGACTGAGATCGTGATTGTTGCTGCTGGCCGTACTGCTTTAGGCAATTTTGGTGGTGGCCTAGCTAAAGTGCCGGCTGCAGAGCTAGGTGCGACCGTAATTCGTGGTTTGCTTGCAAAAACCGGCATTGCAGCAGATCAAATCAGTGAAGTCATTTTAGGCAATGTTCTGACTGCTGGCCTTGGTCAAAATCCCGCTCGCCAAGCACTACGCCGCGCTGGCCTGCCAGATTCAATTCCTGCATTAACGATTAATCAAGTGTGTGGCTCTGGGCTTAAAGCGGTTGCGCTAGGTATGCAGGCTATTTTATCTGGTGAAAGCGAAATTGTTATTGCGGGTGGTCAAGAAAATATGTCGGCATCGCCCCATATTTTACCAGGTAGCCGTGATGGTTTTCGCATGGGCAATGCCACGCTAATCGACACTATGGTGTATGACGGTTTAACCGATGCGTACAACAACTACCATATGGGCGTTACGGCAGAAAACATCGCTAAAAAATACGGTATTACGCGTGAAGAGCAAGACGCCTTAGCACTGTCTTCGCAAATGAAAGCCGCTGCAGCACAAGAGTCTGGCCGCTTTGCAGAAGAAATTTTCCCTGTGCTGATTCCACAAAAGAAAGGTGATCCAATCGTGTTTGATAAAGATGAATTTATCAAACCAGCCACCACCGCTGAATCTTTAGCCAAACTGCGCGCAGCCTTTGATAAAGAAGGCACGGTAACCGCAGGTAATGCATCGGGCATTAACGATGGTGCTGCTGCGGTAATGTTGATGAGTGCTGCTAAGGCCAAACAGCTAGGCCTTACACCACTGGCAACCATTCGTGCTGCCGCTTCTGCTGGTGTAGACCCAACGATTATGGGCATGGGCCCAGTGCCAGCTACTCAGCGTGTATTAGCGCGTTTGGGCTGGAGTATTGAAGATTTAGATTTAATTGAAGCCAATGAAGCTTTTGCCGCGCAGGCTTTAGGCGTAGCGCGTGAATTAAAGTGGGATGCCAATAAAGTAAACGTTAATGGTGGTGCAATTGCTTTAGGCCATCCAATTGGTGCCTCAGGCTGCCGTATTTTGGTAACGCTATTGCATGAAATGCAACGCCGTGATGCTAAAAAAGGCCTAGCTACACTATGTATTGGTGGCGGCATGGGTGTGGCTTTAGCCGTAGAGCGTTAATGCTTAGCAATTAAATGTCTAATCAAAGCCCTCACATTGAGGGCTTTTTTTTCAGAATGTTTTTATAAGTTCCATAGGGGCAATCCGCAGGGCGCTGTATATTGTATAAGCGTTTAGTATTAAGCATGTTTAATTTATTCTGATTTGCAAAGTTGGGCCGTATTTTGTCTATAAATAAGCAGATGATGGCAAGGGCTAATACCTTGTTTCTGTTTGTTTTTAAAGGAAAAAATCATGACCGGTGTTAAATTAGAGTCTAGCTTATATTTTCCTAATCCAGATCACTGGGAAGTGGCCGCAATTGCCTTGGCTTTGCAAGAAGGCTTTGATTGGCACTATCGCTTATTTAGAGAATCAAGCCGCAAGGCTAGAACTCATTTCAAAGATGGCGATTTTCATGCGCAGCGTGCAGAAGTGCGTGATCGAATCGCTTTTTATGATTTACGGGTGATTGAAACCGCAGAGCGGCTTAAACTAGATTTTAATGCAGATAGCTTGCCAGACGCTATTTGGTCGAAAGTTAAGCTTTATTTTATTGGCTTATTGATCAATCATCAGCAGCCAGAGCTGGCAGAAACTTTTTTTAATTCAGTATGCTGCCGTATTTTGCATCGCACTTATTTTCATAATGATTTTATTTTTTATCGCCCAGCAGTCTCTACTGAATATATAGAATCAGAGCCACCTATTTATCGCAGTTATTACCCAATCCAAACTGGCTTGAATGCAACCCTAGCCAAAATGTTTACGGATTTTAACTTAGAATTACCTTTTGCTGATTTGGCCAGAGATGTGCATCGCTTGCTCTTTGCTCTGCATAAATTTTTAGGCCGTTGGCCAGAGTTTGCTTTAAATACCCAAATCCAAGTGTTAGCTTCGCCGTTTTACCGCAATAAAGCAGTTTATATTATTGGTAAAGCGATTCATGAAGATTTAGAAATTCCTTTTGCTTTACCGCTTTGCCGCGATGCAGAAGGGCAATTATTTTTAGATGCTGCTTTATTTGAGCCTTGGCAAATCAGCCATTTGTTTTCCTTATCCCGAGCTTATTTCTTAGTGGATATGGAAGTGCCATCGGCCTATGTGCGCTATTTACAAAAGCTGATGCCAGATAAATCACGGGCCGAGCTTTACACCATGCTGGGCTTAGGTAAACAGGGTAAAACCATGTTTTACCGTGAGTTATTTCATCATCTACGTCATTCCACCGATTCATTTGTATTTGCACCAGGCACCAAAGGGATGGTGATGATTGTATTTACCCTGCCATCGTTTCCTTTTGTCTTTAAAATTATTAAAGACATTATTGCCCCGCCTAAAGAAGTGGATCGTAGCATTGTGAAGGCTAAATATTTATTAGTAAAACAGCATGACCGAGTTGGGCGCATGGCCGATTCGCTAGAGTTCTCTGATGTGGCTTTGCCTAGAGAGCGCTTTAATGAAGACTTATTAGTAGAAATTAGAAAACTGGCCCCGTCTATTTTAGAGGAAACCGACGATAAAGTTATTTTGCGGCATTTATATATTGAAAGACGCATGATCCCATTGAATATCTTTATCGAAAAGCGCCGTGATGATGAAATCAATGCGGTGATTGAAGATTATGGTAATGCCTTGCGTGAATTAGCAATTGCCAATATTTTTCCTGGCGATATGTTATTTAAAAACTTTGGGGTGACCAGAGAGGGCCGGGTAGTATTTTATGATTATGATGAAATTGAATATATGACCGATTGCGATTTTCGCCGTATTCCCCCGCCGCCGGCTCCAGAATTTGAAATGAGCAGCGACACTTGGTTTAGCGGTAATCCTAATGAAGTGTATCCCGAAGAATTTGGCACGTTTCTATTGGGCAGGGATGATGTTAAAAAAGCGTTTATGAAGCATCATGCAGATTTACTTACCGTGGGCTTTTGGAAGAATGCAAAAGAGCGTATTAAGCAGGGCTTTATTGAAGATTTTTTTCCTTACCCACAGGAAGAGCGCTTTACTAAGCGTTTCCCAAATAAATCATAAATGTATGCTAATCATGAAATACACCCAAACAATATGGCTTGGGTGTATTTTGTGGCGTGAAAATAAAATTGGATAATCTTTTTATTTCACCTCAAGTAATTCAACATCAAACACCAGAGGGGCATTTGGGGGAATAACGTCGCCAGCACCGCGTGCGCCATAAGCCAGATCTGCAGGAATAATGAGCGTGCGTTTGCCGCCAATTTTCATCCCTGCCACACCCGCATCCCAGCCCTTAATGACGCGTTTTGCACCAAGTGGAAAGCTAAAAGGGCTTTTACCCACCGAGCTATCAAACAGGGGGCCGTGCTGTTTTTCCGCCTTAGCGTCAAAAAGCCAGCCACTGTAATGCACTGTAACTGTGCTTCCTGCAACAGCTTCTTTGCCACTTCCTACTTTTACATCGATCTGCTCTAGTTTACTTGGGGCCGTAGTAAGTGCAGCTGGGGTGGCCGCCTGGGCGATGCCATTCAGGCTAGCAAGGCCTAGGGCAATACAGAATAAGCGAGATTTCATTTATAAAGCTTCCTAAGTTTACTGTGCGTAAACTATAACACGTCCATAAATAATTTTAGTGTAAGTAAATTGGGTTTTGTGGCGTGACTAAGGCGCATAGTGCGTAGGCATCAACGGGCGTGTATAAAAATGCTTTTTAATAAGGGTACTTCGCTTAAATATATTTAATATCGTGTGGGAATTAAGTTTTTAGTTGATTTTTAAATGGTTTTATTCAGCCGCTTGATTAAAGGGGGCCTCGAAAAACCTATATTTCTAAATAAGACAAGGCGCGTATTAAAAAAATAGACGCTGCATATGCTTGATATGTAAGGAGATTTTTTTAATGCGCAACGCAGTATTATGAGATCAGATGGGTTTTTCGAGGTTACCTAAATAAACAGCTAAATTTTTCATGCTCATCCTTTTAATGGGGATTTCTCGTCGTAAAGCTGCGTTGAAAATTTATAAAATTTTATTAAGTAAGAAGCTATATTAGCGAAGTAAATGATAAACTTATATTTTTATGCGCAGCTTCTTTTATTGGTATATTTATGCAAGTAAAATCAAGTCGTTGGTGGAGGAAAAAGATTGGGCTTAGCCTACACGTTGGCCGTATTGGAAGCTGGCCGCTTGCAAAGAAATTATTACTACTGAATGTATTAGGCATTGCAAGCACTTTGCTCGTCTGCTTAGCACTTTTTTCCGCATCCTATAGCTATATTGCAACTCAGCGTTTAAAAAGTGAAGCCTTAGCCAATGCTCATATTCTGGCTAATAATGTTGCACCCATGCTGGTTTTCAACGATCAAAAAGCGGCAAAAACCTTGGTGCATTCCTTTACTGACATGCCAGATTTACGCTATTTAAGTATTGTAAATACCAAAAATAAAACCTTTGTAGAGTGGGGTGTACTTGCAGCTGATAGCCCGCCGCCATTCCTGATTAAACTGCTGCCACATTCAGCCGTTGAAATGACTTATGACCATATTGTTGTGCTTACGCCAGTTGCACTGGATGGAGAGCCTTTAGGCAAGATTAAATTACAAATTGGCTTTGATGCTATTTATACAGAAACGCTGCAGTTTTTCTTATTTGGGCTAGTCCTGATTGCAATTGCGATTGTGATTGCTTCCATTATTTTAAACCGTTTGCAAGTAAAAGCCTTGGCTCCTATTTTTGAGTTATCTGCTATTGCAGAAAAAGTGGCTTCAGAGCGTAATTATAGTTTACGTGCTCAGCCAAGGGGACGGGATGAGCTTGGGCGTTTGTCTTATCACTTCAATCAAATGTTGGCCAAAATTGAGGCATGGGAAACGGATATTCGTGCAGAGCTGGATCAAAGTAAAGAATCGGCCCGATGCCTAGATCTTTTAGCTAACTATGATAATTTAACTAAGTTACCTAATCGTCATTATTTTAATCAGGCCTTGGCAAAAATGGTGGAGCAATCATTAGTGACTGAGCAGTTTTCAGCACTGATGTTTATTGACTTAGATAATTTTAAATATGTTAACGATCAATATGGGCATGAAGCAGGTGATGCAGTACTGATTATTATTGCCCAGCGCTTAAATGTTTTATTGCGCAGCACTGATATGCCTTGCCGTTTGGGAGGTGATGAATTTGCTGTTATTTTGCCTCATATTGCAAATATAGAAGCTGTAAGCCATTTGGCCGATCGATTAGTTGCGGCTGTTAATCAAGATATTATTATTCACGGGGATATTATGCCTGTGGGTGCAAGTATTGGTATTGCCTGCTGCCCATTACATGCTCGTGATGAAAAAATGCTCTTGCATTATGCTGATTTAGCGATGTATCAGGCAAAAAAAATGGGCAAAAATATGTCTTTCGTTTATTCTGAATAAATATGAAAAAATTATTTATTTTATTTTTAGCATTTTATGTTAATCATGCTTTAGCCGATGGCGATCCTAGTCTGGAAGATCTATTGGATACTGGCTTGTTAAACCCATCTAGGAATGTAGATGCATCGACTGCTTCTAAGTTTTCACAAAGAATTCAGAAAGCGCCTTCTGCAGTGCGTGTTTTAAGCCACGATGATATTGCAGAATATGGCTATCGCACGTTAGGCGAGATATTACGCAGTTTGCCTGGCCTTGATACCAGTTATGATTATGTAAATACTTTTTTAGGGGCAAGAGGGGTTGCTATTCCTGGTGATTATAATACCCGCGTGCTAATTTTAATTGATGGTATTCGCTTAAATAACAATGTATTTGATAGTGCTTTGGTGGGTAATGAATTTCCATTGGACGTTGATTTAATTGATAGGGTTGAATACGCAGCAGGGCCGGGATCGGCCATCTATGGCAATAACGCTTTTTTTGGCGTGGTGAATATTTTAACCCGTGGAGCTTCAAGCCTACGGGGTACCGAGGCATCGCTTGAATATGGCAGCTTTAATACACATAAATTACGTGCCAGTGTGGCAAAAAGATTAGATAACGGTGCTGAATATTTATTATCAGCCAGCCAGTTTTATCGTGGAGGGCCATCTACTACTGCCTATATGGATTATTCTGTTGTTGCACCTGATTTTAAAGGCAGTGCGGCAATAGATGATGAAATAAATAATAATATATTTGCTAAATTTTCTATAGGTGGATTGCAATTAACAGGCGTATTTAGTAACAGAGAGAAAGGTAATCCAGTATTAATGAATTTTACCAATGATCAGCTATTAATTATGAATGGTAAATCAGTTGCAAGTAGCCAGCATGCATTTGTTGGGATGAGTTATGAGTTTAGTTTATTTAATGATTGGAATTTTCAAACGCGTTTAAACTATCACGAAGAAGAGTATCAGGGCAGTAATCCATTTTACTTTGATCCAACGTCCATGTTTATTGCCAAGGAAGATGCAATAGGGCGCTGGTGGGATGGTGAGTTTCAGGTCGTTAATAATCGGCTGGAAGGGCATAAAATATTATTGGGGGTTGAAGGGCGTTTAAATGTAGAGCAATCGTGGCGTAGCTATATTGAAGGCTGGGATAGTCAAGTTAACCGTCAGCAATCTAGTCAACGTTTTGCGGCATTTACGCAGGATGAAATCTCGATTAATGATCAGCTTACTTTTATTGCTGGGGCTAGATTAGATTATACTGAATTTGGAAGTAATGTTAATCCACGATTAGGGCTAATTTGGAATCCACAGGATAAAACAAATTTTAAATTATTGTATGGATCTGCTTTTCGCAATCCTAATTTTTTTGAACAGACACAGAATGAAGCTAATTTTTTTCATGTAGCCAATGCAGAGAAAATAAACACTATAGAGTTGGCCGCTGAGCATTATTTTTCGCCGAGCACTAAGTTTAATAGCTCTCTCTACCACTATAGGATGAGTGATTTAATTGGGCAGGCTAACTATGAGACAGGTCTTGTTTACCTTAATCTGGAAGAAATAAAAAGCATAGGCTGGGAGACAGAGCTGGAGCAGCGTTTTAAAAATGGCCTTCAAGCAAAATTAGCTTATTCATTACAAAGAACCACGATTGCTGGTCATGAGGTGTTTAACTCTCCTCGGCATATGCTTAATTTTAAATTCTCTGTGCCTTTATTCGATTCGCATTGGAAGCTAGCAAGTGAGTTGCGCTATCTAAGCGGCCGAGAAATATTTTTTGGCCATTTAGATCCGCAATGGCTGGGTGATATGAGCCTAAATGGTGAGCTTAATAAAAACTTTTCTATTTCTTTAACTGCACATAATATTGGCGATGTTTCTTATAGAGAAGCAACGCGCATTGCAAATTATGATTCATTTTCAGCTAAACAAGATGGTCGTGATATTCGGCTTAAGCTCAATGTGAGGTATTGATCATGAGCCGCTTATTTTTATTATTCTTGTTTATTTCTGCAAATGCTTGGGCGGTTGTAGATGAGTTTGAGTTGAAAGCTACCTTTATTTTTAGGTTTGCTCAATATACGAGCTGGCCCCCGCCACCTAATAAAGAAACATTGCTGTGTGTATTGGGGCAAAAAGAAATTTTTGATGAATTAGAAAAATTTAAAGATAGAAAAATAAATGGTAACTCTATACGTGTGATTAAATTGCCATCTATTAAAACTGCAACAGATTGCAATGTGGTTTTTATTGGGGCACGGGAAAATTTTAATAGTATTATGCCTATGTTAAGGCCTTTGCCTATTTTAGTGATTGGCGATAGTGCCGATGCTTTTGAAGAAAAAGCGGTGATTGTTTTGGTTACCGAGCCCAATCGTATCAGCTTTAAAATAAACCGCACCCAAGCTAATAATGTTGGCTTGGTGATGAGTGCACAATTACTTAAATTGGCAAAAGAGGTAAGGTGAGTGCGGATGGTTTTTTATTCACGGCAAACAAGACAATTTGCGTGTTATTAAGCAATTCTATTCATTTAATAACTGCCGTGATGCTGCAAGGTAAAAAAAGGCGCAGTCCACGAAAAACACCAGTAGACCCTAATGCCGTTCACTTAAATATTTTGCTTAAGTTTCCCCTTTGTAAAGAGGGAAGCAAAACCAACACCTTAAGTGAACGGCATTACCAGTAGACCCCGTATTAAACGCCAAGCTAAATTTTCTTGAATTTTCAGCGGGCTAAAAAAGCGTCATATACTCGTGTTTTTGTCGGGGATTCAGTAGCGTAGCTGGATTCCCGCCTGCGCGGGAATGACGCTGGTCGTGCAGAGTAAAGCCAATCCTATCAACTTAAGAGCACTGTTGATCGTTAAACCTTAAGCGATCAACTTTGATCTCTCTATTACAAGCGTTGAAACAGCGTAGGGCGGGTGAAACCCGCGTTTCTTTAGTATCGCTCGCGGGTTTCCCCGCCCTACGAATGGCATATTGCTTAAGTTGATAGGATTGAGCGTAAAGCCACTAATCAGGTAATCAAGGATGGGCAAGATATATTGCCTTGGCCCAGCCTAGATTATTTCAGGCTTCACTGGCACAGGCATATTGCTTATCCATTTTGCTGATGCCCAATCCTGATGATTTATGGATTTTTAATTGTACGGGGATGCGCTCTTTTAGCGCCTCCACATGGCTGATGATGCCGATCATTTTGCCGCTGGCATTGAGCTGGTCGAGCGCATCGAGCGCAATTTCTAGCGTTTCGCCATCCAGTGTGCCAAAGCCCTCGTCTAAAAACAGCGAGTCTATCGAGGTTTTATGGCTTACCAAGTCCGATAGCGCCAGCGCCAGCGCTAGGCTGACTAAAAAGCTTTCACCGCCAGAGAGGGTGCGGGTATCCCGTGCCACATCGCCTTGCCAAGTATCGATAATTCCCAGCTCCAGCTCGCCGCTGCTTTTACGTATCAGCTGGTAGCGGCCATGTAGGCGTTCTAGCTGACGATTGGCCAGTTGGATTAAATGCTCTAGCGTTAAGCCCTGTGCAAATTTGCGATATTTTGCCCCATCTGCCGAGCCAATCAGGCTGTTTAGATGCTGCCAAAGATCGTAATCCATTGTTTGGGCATTGATTTGCTCAAATAAGGCTGCTTGGCCCACTTTTCTGGCTGCATCACTGGCGAGCGCGCCGCGAATCTCGCCCTGCTGCTGATTGCTCTGGCAGATGGCTGCAGCAAGCTGGGCCAGCTCTTGTTCTAACTCGGCTAAGCTTTGACTGGTTTTGGGCGCTGCTTTTAATAGCTGCTCGGCTTGCTGGGCTTGGGTGAGTAGGGCATTGGCCTGAATTTTGGCGGTATCAAGCCGCTGCTTTAGCGCGATCAGCTCCGCTCGCTGCACCTCATCCAGCCTTGCTGCCAAAAAGGCGGCTTGGTCTGCAAAGGGGCTGGCAGCCAGCGCCGTGGCCCAGTGATCGGTGGCGGTATTGAGGGCTAGGGTATGATCTGCGGCGCGTTTTCTTAGGGCCAGTGCGGTGCCTGTCTGCTGGTTTTTTTGATCTTGCAGCTGGCTGATTTGTTGGCTACAGGAGGCTAGATCACGCTCTGGCTGGCTTGAATGTAGCGGCTCGCCTGTGGTGCCTGCTGCTTGCTGTTGCCAGTGCGCCGCTTGCTCGCTTGCCACGCGGTTTTCTTCGCCTTGGATATAAATAGTCTGAGTTAGCGCTTGCAAGCCTTGCTCGTTTGCCTGCCAGCTATGCCACTCTGCTTCGCGCTCGGCCAGCCAGATTGTGCTGTTGGCAGGGAGGATTTGCTCAGGTAAAGACAGGCGTAGCGCGTTGGCTTGGGCTTGGTATTGCTCGCTCAGCTTGCTAAGCCTTGCGGCTAAATCTTGGCGATTTTGTAATGCGCTGCTTAGTTTTTGCTCGGTAAGCGTCAGCGCTTGTGTGCATTCTGCCCAAGCTTTTTCGGCGGCATGGCTAGCCGTTTTTGCGGCTTCTAAGGCGGTTTTGCTGCTGCTAAGCTGCTCTAAAGTGGCTTGCGTGGCAATAATCGCCGCATCGTGCTGCTGCCTAAGCTCGGCCAGATCGCCTGGCTGTGCCAGCGTTTGCCAAGCTTGTTCCTGATTGGTCAGCTGGGTTTGTAGCAGTTGCAGCTGCGTTTGTAGGCCCTTAATCACGTTATCTAAGTGATCGTGCTCTTTTCTAAGCGCATTGCCTTGCTCGGTCAGGTTTTCTAGCTCGAGTTGTTTATTGGCTAGCTCCGCCTCGGTGGCGGAAACATTGAGTGCTTGGTAGGCCGCAATCGCAGGGTGCTCAAGCGATCCACACAGCGGGCAGGCGGTGTCGGCCTGTAATTGCTGACGATGCGCTTCTAGATCCGTAATCCGCCGCTCTTGCTCTAGTAGCTTTTGCTTGTCATTGAGCTGCTGCTTGCAACTGGCAAACTGAATTCTAAGCGCGGCTAAATCTTGATCCTTGCTGGCAAAGGCTTGCTGGGAGTCATGCAACTGCTGTTGCACGGCGCTAGCTTGAGCAGCGCTTTGCTGACGGGTATTGCTCAGCTCTTCTAGCTTGTTTAAATCTACGCCACGCGCTAGCAGTGCTTGCCAGTCGGCCCAAATACGGGCTTCGTCCTTGCCTGCAAGGGTTTGCTGCCAGGTATTGAGTAGCGCTTGCTCAGTGGCTAGGGTGTGTTGGTAATGGCTATGGGCGCTGCCCACTTGTGCCTGCTGCTGCTTTACTGTTGCGGCGAGTTGTTCGCTCGCCTCTTGGCCCAGCTCGGTCTGTAAGCTTTGGATGTCGCTATTTAAGCTGGCTAAGCCGCTGAAAGCCACACGCCAGCCACTGAGTTGTTCGCCCAGCTTGGCAAACGCAGGCTGCTGGGCTTGCCTTAGGGTGTTTTGCGCCGCTTGGGATGTGTGCAGTTGTTGTTGCTGAGTGGCGGCTATTTGCGTGGCGTATTGATACGCTTGCCAGCGCTTTTTGCTGTGTAACTGCAGGGTTTCATCTTGCTGCTGCGCCAAGGCGGCCAGTTCTGCTTGGGTTTGTTGGCTGGCTAGCTGGGCATTTTCTAGCGCCGACCAAGGGGCTTGGAGTTTTTCGGCGGGCTGGCTACTGGCCAGTTGGGCCAGCTCTGCCTGCTTGCTGATGAGCTCGGCATCGGCCTGTTGCCGCTGCTGCTCTGCATCTTGCAGCTGGCGCTGGGCAAGGTTAAGCGCCTCGCACCACTGTTTATTATTCTGGCTATTGAGCTGCTGCCTTTTAAGTGCCGCCTCGCTGCTGGCCAGCTCGCTAAGCTGGGCGTGCAAGTTGCTTTTTTGCTCCTCGCTCATTAGCTCCACGCCAGAGGCTTTGGCTTTGAGTTGATCGAGCTCCTGCTTACTGTTTTTGCACTGCTCAAAAACACTTTGCGAAATCTGGCCGTAAATATCGGTGCCGGTGAGCTCTTCTAACAGCTCGGCACGCTCATTGGCATCGGCATTTAAAAACGCAGCAAAGCAGCCCTGCGCCAGTAACATTGATTTAGTAAAACGGCCAAAATCTAGCCCCGTTAGCGTTTCGGTTAGCCTAAGTTTTTCATTAATCTTATCGCTGAGGATTTGTCCTGATGCATCGGCTAGCTCTACTTTAGGGGCTTGCAAAGCGCCACCCGGCAGATTGCGCGCACGGCGCTGGCTCCAAAATGCTCGGTAGCGCGCGCCTTTGACTTCAAACTCCACCTCGGCCAAGCAATCGGCGGTGTGGCGCGTCATCAGCTCATTGCTGCTGGCGGAGACGCTGCTCATTCTGGGCGTTTGGTGATATAGCGCTAGGCAAATGGCATCCAGCAGCGTGGTTTTGCCCGCACCTGTCGGGCCGGTAATCGCAAATAGGCCGTTGTCTTTAAACGGCGCAGCAGTAAAGTCGATCTTCCACTCGCCCTTGAGCGAATTAATATTTTTTAAGCGCAGCGTCAGTAGTTTCATGGCTTGGCTTCCTGTAAGCCCAAAACAATTTCTGTATACAGGCCTTCTAGCTGTTTTTGTAAGCTGGGCTCTAGCTCTTCGCCAGCGATGCGTTGGCTAAATACATCGGCGGGGCTGAGTTCTGCCAGTGTTTCTGTGTGGCCTGGCTGCCAGCTTGCCGCCGTATTACGCTCCTTACGGATACGCAGCACTTCTATGCTTTTGTCGCCAATCATGGCTTGAATACGGCTGGGTAAATCGCTGAGGTAATCGTCTTGGCTGACGAGCACTTCTAGCCATACATTTTGCTCGGCAGTGATTTGGCTGATGGCCACTTCCAGCTCGGCAAGGTTGCCGCGTAAGCTGAGTAGCTCCTGAAACCGTGGCACCGGCAGCGGGGTGACAGCCTGCAAGCCACCATGGTTGAGCGTAATCAGCAGCACTTCTTTAGTCTGCTTTGCCTCGTCAAAGCTAAGCGGGATAGGCGAGCCGCAATAGCGAATATGCTCCAAGCCGCCGACTTTTTGCGGGCGATGAATATGGCCCAGAGCAATATAGTCAGCAGGCGGAAAGGCGCTGGTGGGGAAAGCTTCCAGCGCGCCAACATAAATCTCCCTGACCGATTCGCTGGCGCTGGCCCCTACCGTGGTGAGGTGGCCGGTGGCGACGATAGGTAGCTGCGCTTGTGGATATTCAGCACGTTTGGCTAAGGCCAGTTGATATAGCGCTTGGTAGTGCTTAAAGATGCCATCTTGCAATGAGAGCTGTTTTTCTTCAGCGCTTTGCCCAGCTAGGCTTTGCTGCACATCTCTTGGCCGGATAAACGGAATCGCACAAATAATTGCCCCAGGCGTGCCATCTTTTTGCTTCAGCACTAAAACTTGCTCGGCCAGCTCATCACTCACTCCGGCAATCACCGTAGTGTTTAACTCAGCCAGCAGCGATTTACTTTCACTTAAAGTAGCAACTGAATCATGATTGCCGCCAAGTAGAATCAGCTTGGTCGCAGTTTTTTGCAGGGAAACAATAAAGTGGTTGTAAAGCTCCCGCGCATAACTGGGCGGCGAGCCGGTATCAAAAATATCCCCTGCCACCAGAATAGCGTCCACATCGTGCTCAAGCGCTGTGGCAACTAGCCAGCTTAAAAAAGCCTGATGCTCCGCCTGACGCGTCTTGCCCATAAAATGTTGGCCTAGATGCCAGTCTGAGGTGTGGATGATTTTCATAGTCATGCTCGGGGTACGGAGAGAAGGCTGACGCATGGTAGCGGTTTTTTGCTTTGTAGAATAAGCATGCCGTAAATAAGACGGCTACTTAAGCTACGCTAGCAGGAACGATGCTTGACATGCCATGGCTGAGTCTAGCTTTATTACACTGCTCATCTCCTACGTTGACGCTCTTACAGGTGCTGGAGCGTTGGGCATAAATCTGGCAGCTGACGCTTTCACCGACTTGTCCGCCAAGGGCGATGCAGCGGCAAGGTTTGCTGGTGCTGCCGCGCATGGCAACATAGTGGGGGCTGATGGGGATGGTCAGGGTGGCGGGGACACTACCCTGCGGGGCGGCATCGGTTTCGCCCCAGTAGAAAGAAACACGAAAGTGAGCGCAGCAAGCGCCGCAGGTTTGGCAATGCATCGTATGGGTGAAGGAGGGTGTATTAAGTAAGATGTAGGGGCACGGCATGCCGTGCCCATGATTATAATTTAATATTATGTCAGATAAATGTCAGTTATTTAAGGGGTAATACCAGCATGGCGCATGTTTTAAGGAAAGATGATTTGGCCGCACAGCCGTGGAAAAACGGCGGTGGGCAGACTTATCAGATTGCTGTGTCACCGGCTGGGGCTGGGCTTACCGATTTTGATTGGCGGATCAGCATGGCCAAGGTGGGGCAGAGCGGCGGCTTTTCTGATTTTTACGGGGTTGACAGAAGCTTGGCGATTTTGGCCGGTGCAGGCATTGCCGTAGAGATCAATGGTGGGGCTGCTTTTAATCTTACGCCGCAGGATGAGGCGCGGTGCTTTGCTGGGGAAGAGAAAATTTTTGCCAGCTTGCTGCAAGGTGAAGTTCTGGATTTTAATGTGATGACACGGCGTGCAAGCTACACGCAGAAGCTAAGCCAGCTGCGATTCAGCCAGCCTGAAACCTTAGTGCTTGAAGGAGAAGCGCGGATGTTTTTTTTGGCTGAGGGTGAATCTTTATTGTGCCAGCAGGGCGAGCTGCAGTTTGTTCTTAAGCAATTTGATAGTCTGTATTTGGATGAGGGTGATAGTGGGCAATGGCTGCTGGTGCCTTATGGTGAAGTGCGTTTATTTGGGGTGCAGCTAAATAAAGCCTGATGAATTTTGATTCAATAAAATTGGCAAGGTAGGGTAGTATTATTTCTTTATTTGTTTGTTTTTTGTAAGTTATTCAATGTATATAACTGTATTTTTATGACGTTGTTTGAATATTTTTGTAACATATAAATACATTAGTATGTTCTAATTTAATGAAAATACTTAATTGGAATAGACTGATGCACTTAAAATGGTTAAGAAATAAACGATCTAAACAAGCTATTTTGCTTGCAATGGCTTTCGCCACTGTCTTGGTGGCTTGCGTTACGAGCGAAGGTGAACAGAGCAGTGGGGCGACCAGCCCATCACCTGCTGGGCGTCAGCAGGGGCAGTCAGAACATGCGCCGGTGCTGCTTGATCCGCCTCAAAATCCTTATGGCTTACCACCGCGTCAGGGTAAAGAGACTGCGTCACCAGCAGGCGCTACTGGCCGGGCCGCAGGGGCATCGGCACTGCCTGTGCCCGTGTATGCAGCGTGTGATCAGAAGCATTTGATTACTTTATCGGGAGCAGCCCTTGCACAGTATGTAGCCACCTTGGAAGGTAGCTGCATGAATAGTCTGTTTGAAGCTAATGCAGCGAATTATGCTTTGCTTTCAGCAAGCAATATGCAGGCGGTGGCGCAGGAGGCACGTTTGCGTGCTCAACGCTGGCAACCAGGTAAGGCAGATGGTTTGTGGCCGCTGGCAACTTTTCTAAAGGCGGGCTATTACACGCAGTTTAGCCATGCCCAGGAAGTGGGCGCTTATGGGCGCGTAGTGGATCAGCCGGTGATGCAGGTTGTTAGTGCGCTGGCAGAGAACCCAGCGCTGTGGCTGAATCCAGCAGAAGAGGCTTCACAATCTGGCGAAGCTTGGCAGCGTCAGAATGATGCAAGGCTAAGCATAAGCGAAACCATGATTCTGGCCGATTCTGTGCGTAATTCAGAATTTTCTTTACCTTTGCTTACAAGGTTTTTTGCGCATTACCAGCGCCAATTTAAGCAAAGCTATGCCCGTCATGCCCTGCACCCTATGCAAACTACCTTGTTTAATCTGCATGGGCAGAGCGGATTTGCTGATCAGGTTGCGGCTGGCCAGCTCGATAGCTTAGTCAGTAGCCTTGCTGCTTTATTACGCCAAGGCCGTGGGGCGTTTGAAGACGAGCAGATGTTTTTAAATACTCTGCGTGAAACTGGGCGCTTTATGCTTTACCCCAAAACCACGCCACTGGCCGAGCCTGCCGTTGCCTTACACCTCAATGCGGAACGATTCTCGGCGGTATGGGCTGAGGCGGTGTACGCGCTCAAGAAAATTGCCAAGGTGCCTTGCGATCGTTACAACCTTTGTAATGCTGAAGCCGAGCTAAAAACCAAGCTGTTTCCGAATCGCTGGCAGTTTGATAATGGCAATTTGGTGTTTGAAACATCGTTGAGCCGTGATGAAGTTGAGCCGCTTTACTATGCTATGAAGCAGGTAGAGGCACAGTTAAAACGCGTAAGCGGAGTGAGCGAACCTGTTAGCAATGATCCGAATGCACGTTTACGTATGGTGGTGTATGGCACAAAGGCTGATTACGGTAGTTTTCAGGGCCTGCTCAATGATCTATCTACCGATAACGGCGGCATTTATATTGAAAACGGTGCAACCTTTTACACCTACCAGCGCACCAGCGAAGAAAGCTCGTTGTCTTTAGAGGAGTTAGTTCGCCACGAATACGTGCATTATTTATCTGGGCGTTTTATTCAGCCTGGCATGTGGGGCACGGGCGAATTCTCCCGTGATAGCCGCCGTTTGCCTTGGTATGACGAAGGTTTTGCTGAGTTTATGGCGTGGAGCACCTCGCGCGAGGGCATTAAAGTACGTGGCCATGTGGTAGAGGTTGTGGCGGCTAACTGGCCAGCCAGCTATCAAACACCAGCGCAAATTATGCGTTCCAGCTATAGCGATGGCTGGGATTTCTACAGCCATTCGGCACTGTGGTTCTACTTTTTACACCGCAATGAGCCAGGCATTTTGGCAGACGTGTTACAGCAATTACGTAATGATGACGTTAAAGGCTTTGATGCACTGGTGAAACGCCTGGGGGCTGATGTGGCTTTAGGTGCTCGCTTTAAAACTTTTGTAGACCAGCAGGTTACATTACAGCGTGCTGGGCAATTAGGTGACACTTCCACGTTGAAAGGTAAAGACTGGCTGCCTCAGTCTGAATGGCAGCTTGCAGATCCAGTGCTTATTCAGAACTTTATGGCAAGAGAGCTCCCCCTAAGCTGCCGTAGTTGGGCAAGTGGTGTAGATAGCGAGCTGCGCCGTTTTGAATGCACTGGCTCGACGGCTATTCGGGCCACCACGCTAACCGCAGCCCATCTAGAAAGTGATGCCCTGCTGAATAAAGCGCTGCTTAATTTGCAAGGTAAAGCCAATAACTTTATTGCGGTGAACTGCTTTGCCAGCGATTATCAGCTGGATATGCACCGTGCTGCCTTACGTTGCGAAGGCCCGCTGGCAGCAGATAGCGCTGTAACGCCACCGCCAACCGGCATCCCCACCACACCGCCGCCAGTTAGGCCTACGGCGGTGCCAATACCGCAGCCCACTGCTCGTCCAACTGCCGTGCCGACATCTACACCAACCCCACCGGTGCGCCCAACTACGGTGCCCACTGCACGGCCAACTTCTTTACCTACTCAGCCACCAGTATCAACGCTGGCCTTATTAAAAACCCGCTACAGCAGTACGGGGCGCTGCCTGCGTGTCACGCTGGGGGCGAATCAGCCAGTTGATCGTTTTGTGCTGATTAATTCGGCTAAGCTTGGGCGAATTAATTTCTCTGAATACGGCAGCTTCACTTACCGCCGTGATCAAGATCAGCTTGGGCTAGCAGACAGTATTATCGTTCGCCTGTATCGCGGCCAACAGCAGCAAGATATCCGGGTAGTGCTGGATGCCAAGCCCGTAGATCAAAGCGAAGAAGCGTGTTGGGCTGCCGCTTAAATCGCTCGCTAGATCAGTGCAGCAGGGCGCGTTGTCCTGCTGTGCTGTTGTGCTTATACTGGGTTTTATTACCATAAAGCGCTGGCGAAGATCGATCAATTAAGCGCAAAACAGCAGGATTTTTAATAGGCTGTTTAATGGTTAAGTTGCTGTAAGTATTACGTTTTTTTGTTTGTTTGAGTTTTTTTATCAAGCCACTCTATCGCCGAGGTTAGGTGTGGCCGCTGCGATTTTACTCCTGTAGGCGTGCTTGACAGCAGCGCGCTGCAAAGCTGACTATGCGCCCACTATGCTGAAACTGACCCGCGTTTATTCTTATTATTATCTGGCTTGCCCACTGGCAGCCCGATGGGTCGCGTTCATCTAAAGCACACAGATTGAACCATCCAAGGCCGCCAAATTAGGCGGCCTTGTTGCATTCTGGCTCGCCTACTTTGTTGGTTCTTGTGATTTTTAAAAAAAAGGACCACATCATGACTACTCGCTCTAATTGGGGCTCTAAGCTGGGATTTGTGCTGGCTGCGGCAGGCTCGGCCATTGGCCTTGGGGCCATCTGGAAATTCCCTTACGTGACTGCCATGAATGGCGGTGGCGTGTTTTTACTGCTGTTTCTGTTTTTTAGCTTTACCTTGGGGCTTGCCCAAATGGTGGTGGAATTTACGCTGGGCCGCAGCGCACAAACCGGCCCTGTGGGCATGTTCCGCAAGCTGGCGGGTAAATCTTGGCCGCTGATTGGCATGATGGGGATTTTTGCGGGCTTTGTGCTGTACAGCTTTTACAGCGTGGTGGGCGGTTGGACGCTGGCCTACCTAGCGCTGGCCGTAGATGGCTCGGTGCTCACTACGGACACCAAGGTGCTGAAAGACACCTTTGAGCATTTCGTTTCCAATCCTTACTGGCCCATTGTTTCCCATGGCGCTTTTGTACTGGCAACACTGGCGATTGTGATTGGCGGCATCGAAAAAGGTATCGAGCGCGCCAGCAAATTGCTGATGCCTGGCCTGTTTATCATCATGCTGATTCTGATTGCCCGCTCGCTGACTTTGCCAGGTGCTTGGCAGGGCGTGGTGGCTTTCTTTGCCCCTGATTTTTCTAAGCTCACCCCCGCCATGGTGGTGGATGCCTTGGGCCTAGCGTTTTTTTCCTTGTCTTTAGGCACGGGCGGCATGATTGCTTACGGCTCTTACGTCAAGCAAGAAACCCCCGTATTGCATTCGGCGGCTTGGGTGGTGGGCCTGTCTTGCACCGTGGCGATTTTGGCCGGGCTGATGATTTTCCCTGCGCTATTTGCTTTTAAGCTAGACCCTAGTGCTGGCCCCGGCCTGACCTTTATGACCATGCCGGTGGTGTTTGCCAGCCTGCCCTTTGGCCAAATCTTTGCCATCGCCTTCTTTGCCCTGCTCTCCGTTGCCGCGTTGACTTCATCGGTGTCGATGCTCGAGCTGATCGCCACGCTGTTTTTGGATGAATACAAACTGCCACGCCGCAAAGTGATTCTATGTTTATCACTGGCTGTTTTTCTCTGCGGTATCCCCGCCTCGATGTCTTTTGGCCCTTGGGCGGATGTGAAATTCTTTGGTAAAACTATTTTCGATCTGATGGATTACAGCGTCTCCAATGTGATGATGCCACTAGGCGGAATCGGCGTGGCGCTCTTTGCTGGCTGGCGCGTATGGCCGCTATTGGAAGAACACTCGGGCCTAGCTGGCCTGCCACTCTTCGGCCTGAAATGGAGCTGCCGCGTGGTCGCACCTTTATCCATTGCAGTGATTTTGGTGAAGAATCTGTAAGTGATGCTAAAACCCAAATCTTGAACCACGGAGGCCACAGAGGACACGGAGTTTCACGGAGAAAAACCTTTTTGAGTTGAGTTCTTTGTTTGGGTTTAAGTATTTTCAATCTTAGTTTAAGCGCTTTTAAATTTCTGCTCGTTGCACAGGGCTTAAATCCCCCCTTGAAGCACGCCGAAGCGAGGATAAGCCGCTCGGGGTTTCGGAAAAGGGGTAGCGAGGCAGCGAGCGCGCAGCCTTTTTCGCCGAGCTGATTATCCGCAGTGAGGGGCCTTCGTGCTGGCTGGGGCGGCCTTCTTTGCTTACTTTCTTGGCCGTTCAAGAAAGTGAGTCCCCGCGGGGATGCCGCTCCAAAATCACCGTGCCAAAGGCACTAAATTAATAAAGCCTTGTTTTAGATTTGCATCGTGCCCACGGGCTCATTTATTAAAAATACGCAGGATGTTTTATGACTACACGTAATGCTTGGGGCTCACGTTTGGGCTTTATTCTGGCGGCGGCGGGCTCGGCCATTGGGCTGGGGGCGATTTGGAAGTTTCCTTATGTCACCGCCATGAACGGTGGTGGGGCGTTTTTGCTGCTGTTTCTGATTTTTAGTTTCACCTTAGGCCTGGCGCTGATGATGGCCGAGATTGCCTTGGGCCGCTCGGCCGCCAATGGCGCGGTGGGCGCGTTTAAAAAAATTGGCGGTAAACCTTGGGCACTCTTGGGCCTCTTGGGTGTGATTGCTGGCTTTGTGTTGTTTTCTTTTTATAGCGTGGTGGGTGGCTGGACGTTTGCCTACCTAGGTAAAGCCATCGATGGCAGCGTACTCAGCGCCGATCCAAAAGCATTAGAAGCGATGTTTGGCAGCTTTGTGTCTGATCCGGTGAAGCCCCTGATTACCCATGCGCTGTTTACGCTGGCAACCTTAGGCATTGTGCTGGGCGGGATTGAGAAAGGCATTGAGCGGGCGGGCAAGGTACTGATGCCTGCGCTGTTTATCATCATGCTGATTCTGATGCTGCGCTCTTTAACCCTGCCGGGCGCTTGGGCGGGGGTGGTGCAGTTTTTAGCGCCAGACTGGAGCCGCGTCAATCCTTCTATGGTGGTGGAAGCCTTAGGGCTGGCGTTTTTCTCGCTGTCCTTAGGTGTGGGGGCGATGGTGGCGTATGGCTCTTATATGCATTCCAATGAAGAGATTCTTTCTGCATCGCTATGGGTGGTGTTTTTGGCGGTGATGATTGCGCTGCTTGCGGGGCTGATGATTTTTCCTGCTGTGGCGGCCTTTGGTTTAAACCCAGCTGCCGGGCCGGGGCTCACCTTTATGACCATGCCGGTGGTGTTTATGCATCTGCCGTTTGGCCAGCTATTTGCGATCGCCTTTTTTGCCCTCTTGGCCACCGCGGCCTTGTCTTCATCCGTAGCGATGCTGGAATTGATCGCCATCTGGTTTATTGACGATCTAAAACTGCCGCGCCGTCCTGTGCTGATTGGTATCGCCTTGGCAGTGTTCCTCTGCGGTATTCCGGCCTCTTGGTCGTTTGGTATCTGGTCTGATGTGCGCATCTTTGGCAAAAGTATTTTTGATGCGATGGATTACTTTGTATCTAATTTGGCTATGCCCATAGGTGGGATAGGTTTAGCACTGCTGGCAGGTTGGAAAGGCGACACGCTGGTGGATGAAGTGGGCTTGCACGGCTGGAAAAGGCAAGCTTGGCTGATTACCTGCCGCTACCTTGCACCCGTGTTGATTACAGCGGTGCTGGTAAAAAATTTCTAACCGCTTGCTGCAACGCAAAATTACTGCTTGACTGCCTCACACCTTACAAGGCATTCTAAAAAGCATGAATATAAATAAGATCAATTCCTTTGCAGGCTGGTGGCGCTTTTAATTAAAGCGGCACCTTTGATCTATGGGGCCGCCGAAAGGGTGGCCTTAGCTCGCGCATTCGGTGGCAGAATTACTTGGCAAATGGCTTTTGGCTTGGCTCATATAACTTCCCACTACAAAATGTCGTCATTCCCGCGTGCTTTTGGCGGGAATCCAGCTACTCTGCTGGATCCCCGATAAAGATACTCGGGGATGACGCTTTTTCGTTGATAGGTCCAACGGGAAATTATTTTGAGCCACATCCTTAGTGCTTATTTGCTGCTACTAGGAAATAGCGCATGTCTCGTTCGCAATGGAGTTCTAAACTCGGCTTTATTCTTGCCTCTGCTGGGGCAACGGTCGGTTTAGGCTCAATCTGGAAATTCCCTTACGTTACCGCCATGAATGGTGGCGGTGCGTTTCTGCTGATTTTTGTGCTAATCACTTTTACCCTAGGCATTGCGCTGATGCTGGCCGAAATCGCTATTGGCCGCGCTGCAGCATGTGGTGCTGTGGGCGCGTTCAAAAAGTTGGGTGGCAAGGGCTGGTCGGCGGTTGGCTATATTGGCGTGCTCTGCGGTTTAATCGTATTTTCCTTTTACAGCGTAGTGGGCGGCTGGACCATCGGCTATTTGCTGCGTGCCCTTGATGGCCGGGTGATGAGCAACGATCCCAAGGCTCTTGGCGCTTTATTCGGCCAATATGTTTCTAGCCCTATCGAGCCGATTATCACTCATGCGCTGTTTGCTCTGCTCACTCTCGTTGTGGTGATGTTCGGCATTCAAAAAGGCATTGAACGTGCGGGCAAGGTGCTGATGCCCGCGCTGTTTTTATTGATGCTGGCGCTGATTGTGCGCTCCTTAACCCTGCCAGGTGCTGGGGCCGGCGTGCTGGCTTTTTTAGCGCCGGATTTCTCTAAAGTAAACTCAAAAATGCTGGTTGATGCGCTGGGGCTGGCGTTTTTCTCACTGTCGGTGGGCGCAGGCTGCATGCTAGCTTATGGCTCCTACCTTGGGCGGGATGTAAAGCTCACCAATGCCGCAATGTGGGTAACAGGCTTAACCAGCATGACCTCGATCTTGGCTGGCCTGATGATTTTCCCCGCCATTACTGCTTTTGGTTTAGATGCAGCAGCAGGCCCAGGGCTTACCTATATGACCATGCCGGTGGTATTTAACCACCTGCCCTTTGGCCAGTTCTTTGCCGCCGCTTTCTTTGCCCTGCTGCTGGTTGCCGCGCTGACTTCATCGGTATCTTTGCTGGAGCTGATTGCGGTGTATCCAATAGATGAATGGAATCTGCCCCGCAAAGCCACCACCGGTGTCATTACCTTGATCGTGTTTCTGGCAGGTATCCCGGCATCGCTCTCTTTTGGTGTGCTGGGTGAATACAAATGGTTTGGCCGCAATGTATTTGAGCTGATGGATTACAGCGCGTCTAATATCCTACTGCCCTTGGGTGGAATCGGCACGGCGCTGTTTGCAGGCTGGAGAATCTGGCCGGTGATTGAAGCCGAGCTAGAACTTAGCCCGGTTTTAAACTGGGGAATGAAGTGGATGTGCCGCGTGGTAGCTCCGGCATTGATTGCTTTGATTTTGGTTTACAACCTGTAAACGAGGGGCTTGCTATAAATTTATTGCCCACGTTGATATGTCGTCATCCCCGAATGTCTTTATCGGGGATCCAGCCAAGCGACTGAATTGTTGATAAATATGCGCGGGCATGACGGTTTGGATAAACCTTACCGTTTATCCCCGATACAGTGGCACAAGCTTGTGAGTGCTCTGTGGATAAGTAAGGCAAGTGTTTGTTCTGTAGGTGGCTTTTTGGTCTGATTAAATTTTAAGCAAGCAGGCTTTCAGGCATAACAATAAAGATTAAGGATGTTACGCAGCAAAATCAAAAAATACGCAGTCCACTAAAAACACGAAAAGCACGAATAGAAACCGCATGACCATCACCCTGTATTGATTTGTATCATTAGCTTTACACATCGTGCTAGAGAATATCTTTCATGCTTGATTCGTTTTTTCGTGCTTTTAGTGTTTTTCGTGGATAAATAGTTTTCCTGATTATGTCTCTTGCTCAATGGACTCTGTGCAGATGGGTTTTTTGAGTGTTGGGCTTGGTTTTTGAATGCGTAGGGCGGGTGAAACCCGCGAGCGATGCTGAAGAAATACGCGGGTTTCACCCGCCCTACGATATTTATAATGAAATTGAGCAAGAGACATAATCAAGATAGTTTTTGTGTGCAACATCAGATAAGACAAAGGCCAGCATCTCTGCTGGCCTTTGTCTTATCTGGCTTTCTGCCAGCGCTTTTGCAAGCCGTCAAAGCTCAGATAAAGCGCAGGGGTGATGTAGAGGGTGATGAGTTGCGATAGCACCAAGCCACCGACTACCGCCACACCCATCGGTTGGCGTAGCTCGGCCCCTGCACCTATGCCGATGGCAATTGGCATGGCGCCCATAATGGCGGCGAGGGTGGTCATCATAATGGGGCGAAAGCGCAATAGACAGGCCTCACGGATGGCTTCTTGTGGGGCTTTGCCTTCTTTGCGCTCGGCTTCTAGTGCAAAGTCGATCATCATAATGGCGTTTTTCTTGACGATGCCAATCAACAGCAAAATCCCCACCATTGCGATAAAGGTCAGCGGTAGGCCGACGATATCCAGCGCAATGAGTGCCCCCACTGCCGCAGAAGGAATGCCTGCCAGAATAGTCAGCGGGTGAATCCAGCTTTCATACAGCACGCCCAGAATCACATAAATCACCGCCACAGCCACTAAAATTAGCCAGAGCTGGGTGTTTTGCGACTGCTGGAATACGGCTGCATCGCCAGCAAAAGCGCCAAATACTTTAGCGGGCAGCTGGATTTCTTGCTTTAGCGCTTCAATACTTGCCGCTGCTTCAGAAAGCGTTTTGCCCTCGGCCATATTAAAAGATAGCGTAACCGCAGGCAGCTGGCCTTGATGGTTGATGGCGTTATTGGTCATGATCCGCTCAACACTTGAAAAGGCTGAGATCGGTACTAAGACGCCGCTATTGCTGCGGGCATAGAGCTTATTCAACGCTGATTCATCGCGCCGGTAATCGTCAGAGAGTTGCATCAGTACCGAGTAACTATCTTGCGGCAGATAAATAGTGCTGATTTCGCGCTCGCCAAATGCGCCATAGAGTGTTTCGCGCAGATTTTGCATATCGATACCCAGTGTTTGGGCCTTGTCGCGGTCGATATTTAATCTGGCTTGCAAGCCGCGTTTTTCGGTGTCTGAAGTGACTTCGGTAAAGATGGGGTTTTGTCGCATGGCCCGCATCAGCTTTTCAGACCAGTCTCCTAGCTCGCCAGATTGCACGGCTTGCAGCGTGTACTGATAGCGGCTTTTGGAGCTGCGCGCGCCAATTTTTAAGTTTTGGGTTGGGTTAAAAAACACCGAGATGCCGGTAATGCCGCTGGTGTCTTTACGCAAGCTGGCTACGGTTTTTTCCATAGAAAGCCGCTGATTGCGTGGCTTGAGGGTAATAAACATTCGGCCACGATTGCCACTGGATAAGCTGGAAACCACCACGTTTACATTGGGATTTTTTTGGATGCGCTCGGCTACTTCTGTATGCAATTTCAGCATGGCAGGGTAGGCAATATCCTGTGGGCCCTCGCTGCTGGCCTGAATCTGGCCAAGATCTTCTTCTGGGAAAAAGCCCTTGGGCATGGATTGATACAGCCAGCCTGTTAGCACAAAGGTGGCCAGCGCGATAATCAGCATCAGCTTGCGTCGGCCTAGGCTCCAATCCAGCGTGCGCTGATAGCCGCTGAGCACGCGATGAAAGCCACGTTCAAAAAAGCGGCTCCATGCAGGCACATGGGCATCCGGCGCTTCATGCTTAATATAACGCGCCGCCAGCATGGGGATCAGCGTGAGCGCTACCACGGCGGATACCATAATTGCGAGGGTCACAACGGCAGCAAACTCATGAAATAACAGGCCAATGGTGCCGGGCATAAAGAAAATTGGGATGAACACGGCAATGAGGGACACCGAAATGGATACCACGGTGAAGCCCACTTCTTGCGCGCCCTGAATGGCCGCTTCTAATGGCTTCATGCCGTTTTCTACATGGCGCATGATGTTTTCAAGCACCACAATCGCATCATCCACCACCAAACCAATGGCAATGGTTAGCCCCATCAGCGAGATATTATCCAGGCTATAACCTAGCCAGTGCATCAAGGCAAAGGTGGCAATCAGCGAAATGGGCAGCGATAAAGCAGGGATTAGCGTGGCTGCGGCGCGGCGTAAAAACAGCAGAATCACCCCCACCACCAGCAGCATGGTCAGCAGCATGGTGAGGTTGACGTCGTGAATGGCTTCGCGCACAGATTGCGATCTGTCGTTTAAAACCTGCACATTCACCGATTCAGGCATTTGCGCTTTAAGCTGGGGCAGGGCGGCTTTAATCGCGTCAACCACGGCCACGGTATTGGCATCGGATTGGCGCATTACGGCCAGCACAATCGAGCGCTCGCCATTAATCCAGCTACCGCTTTTCACGTCTTGTACGCTGTCTTCCACGGTTGCCACATCAGAGAGGCGTACCGGTTGTTTGTTTTTTTGCGCGACGATTAAGTTAGCAAAGTCGGCGGCGTTTTTAAGCTGTTCGTTGGCTTGCAGCGCTAGTACTTGGCGATTGCCGTCAAGCTGGCCGACAGGGGTATTGGCATTCGCCGATTTTAGCGCGGCGGATAACTCCGCCAGCGTCATATCCCTTGCCGCCAATCGCTCTGGGTTGACTTGCACCCGCACTGCAAACCGCTTCTGCCCATAAACCGTCACTTGCGCCACGCCATTCAGGGTAGAAAGCGTGGGTGAGATCAGGTTGTCACCATAATCATTCAGCTCGGCCAAGCTCATCGATGGCGAGTTAATTCCTACCATCAGTACCGGTGCATCCGCAGGGTTTACTTTGCGGTAGCTGGGCGGGCTGGTCATGTCTTTAGGTAGGCCACGCGATGCACGATACAGCGCGGCTTGCACATCCACGGCGGCATCGTCGATATTGCGGTTGGCGTCAAATTCTAGCGTGATCGATACCTTACCTTGAGTGCTGCTCGAGGTAATAACGGCGAGGCCAGGAATAGTGGAAAACTGCTTTTCTAGCGGGGTGGCCACCGATGTCGCCATGGTTTCTGGGCTGGCACCGGGCAAGCTGCCAGACACTTCGATGGTCGGCATATTAAAAGACGGCAGGGCGGAAATCGGTAGGTTAAACCAGGCCACTACCCCAGCAACAACGACCGCCAGCCAGAGCAGGGTGGTGGCAATCGGCTTATTAATACTGAGTAGAGAAATATTCATTTTGCGGCACTGGCTGGTTTTTTAGCCTTGGCTGCACTTGCTTCTCTGACCTTGCTGCCTTCGCGCAGATTTTGCCCGCCTTCTTTAACTACGCGCTGATTACTGCCAATACCACTGACAACGGCGCGCTCGTTTTCTACCTGCAAGAGCTCAACTGGAACCGCTTTAACGGTTTTGTCTGGCTGAATCACAAATACAAAGCGTTGGTCTGGGCCGGTTTGTACCGCTTGTACCGGCAGAACAACAGCATTTTTTAAGGTGCCCGCAGCAATTTCTACCGGCACAAATGCGCCTGGCCATAGCTGGTTTTTAGGGTTGGCAAACTCGGCCTTTAAAGTAATTGTGCCTGAGCTGGGATTCACGGTGTTATCGATAAAGCTCAGCTTGCCTTGCAGCTTGCTATCACCGCTAAGCTGCGCGTTGACGATGATAGGACGTGGTGCATTTTGCAGGGTGCTTAAGTTGCGCTCAGGCAGGCTAAAGGTCACGGTAATGGGGTTGAGCTGGCTAATGCTCACCAATGGGGTGGCGATGCTGGGCTGCACATAGCTGCCGGTATGCACTTCAACCAGACCGGCGCGGCCGTTAAGCGGTGCTTTGATTTGTGAATAAGATAAGGTGATCTTGGCGGCATCTACTGCCGCGCGTTCTGCGCTAAGTGTGGCTTGTAGTGTTTCTAGTTTGCTTTGTGCGTTATCGAGTGCAGTTTTAGAGATAAAACTTTGCGCTGCCAGCTCTTTTGAGCGCGAATAGTCTCGCTCTGCTGCGGCCAGCTGAGCTTGGCTTTGCGCCAGTTTGGCTACCGCTTGGCGCACATTGGCTTCGTCTTCCCGCGCATCTAGGCTAAATAACAGCTGCCCAGCATGGATTTGATCACCTTCTTTAAAGTGAACTTGGCGGATCAGACCACTTTTTTGCGGCCTGATCTCTACTTGATCTAGTGGAGTCACATGGCCCTGAGCGCTCAGCTTGAGTGCAATATCTGCACTCTGGGTTGTGGTGGCAATCACTTGCTGTGGCGGGCGCTCGGTTTTTTCTTTAGCGGTTTCTTTGCCACAGCCCGCAAGCAGCAAAACAATCAGGGTCAGGCTTAATTTAGTCATTCATTATTCCAGCACGAACACCGCGCCGGAATCGTACGGTGATCGCAATCATTGTCAGAGCCACCATCAGGCCAAAGCCGGTAATAATGGCGTACATAGGAGGGATTCCGCTGATTTGGAATTGGTGTGTAACGGCGGCACTCGCGCTGGCGGTGATGGGCTGGCTAAAGTATTTCACCATTAAGGCATGAATGCCAACCATCACTAGGATGCCAATATTTTCATTAAAGTTTTGTACGGCAATGGAGTGCCCCGCGCCCATCAGTGTATGGCCTCTATGTTGCAGCATGGCGTTTAAAGGCACCACAAAAAAGCCAGATAAGCAGCCCACAATAAACATCAAAAACGCAGCCAGCCAAGCATTGTGAACAAACAGCATGCCAATCACCAAGATGCCCATGGCAATCCCTGCAGGCAGCACATTAAATGCTTTTTTAAGTGGAATACAATGCCCCGCCAATATGGCACCTGCTGCAATGCCAAATGCAACGACAGCCACTAACTGAGTGGCTTGCTCCATAGAAAAGTTCAACCAAATGATGGCCCAGTTCAATACTACCAAGCGCATGGTGGCGCCTGCACCCCAAAATAAGGTGGTTACCCCCAGCGATAACTGCCCCTGTGGATCTTTCCAAAGCTTGGCAACGCAGCACCAAAATTCTTTGATTAAAGCAATAGGTTGAAGCTGTAGAGGTTTGAGTTCTACATTCAATTTGGGGATGTAGCAGTTAAGCCAAGATGCTGCGAGATAAAGCAAAATAATTGCGGCAATAGCAAAGGTGGCAGGGCTAAAGTAAGCCGCTAGATGCGTAGTTTTTAGCCAAGGCGCAATATGAGATCCAGCCAGTAAGCCGCCTAAGATGGTGCCAAAAATAATAGCGCTGACGGTAGCCCCCTCTAACCAGCCATTGGCAGCAACCAGTTTTTCATGTGGAAGGTATTCGGTAATGATGCCGTATTTGGCAGGGGAATAAGCGGCAGCGCCAAAACCAACTAAGGCATAGGCCATAATCGGCGGAATGCCCACTAGCATCCCTAAGCAACCGACTAGCTTAATGCCATTACAAATCATCATTGCTTTACCTTTATGCATGGAGTCTGCAAAAGAGCCAGCAAAGGGGGCAAGCACTACATAAGAAACGGTAAAGCACCACAGCAGCATAGATAAATGCCATTCGGGTGAGCTTTGCTCCTTAAGGAGTGCCAGCGCGGCAAAGAAAAGGGCGTTGTCTGCTAGCGCCGATAAAAATTGCGCGCCAAGAATAATGAAAAATCCGCGATCCATCTTGGAGCAATATCCATTTTTATAGTAAGGGGTTTATATCACAAAAGAGCATAAGCCGGCATTGTCGCTTTTGCGCCTTACGTATGATTAACAAGGTTTATACTCTAGTCTTTTCTTTGCGATGGTTTTGTCATGACTCGCCCGATCCGCGCTGTGATTCATACTGCAGCGCTTGCTGCTAACTATGCCCATGCCAAAGCGTGCGCGCCAGCTAGTCAAGTATTTGCCGTTGTAAAGGCCAATGCATATGGACATGGTATCGCCAATATGGTTGCAGCCTTGCCCAATGTGGATGCTTTTGCCACCTTAGAAATGTCATCAGCACGCTCCCTAAGAGCGCTTGGGGTGACGCAGCCCATTCTATTATTAGAAGGTGTATTTTCAGCGGCAGAGCTACAGCTCTGTGCTGAGCAGAGCTTTTGGCTAGCGGTACATGATGAACGCGGCTTGGCTTGGCTAGAAAGCACGGCTCTGGCGTGTCCAGTGCATGTTTTCTTAAAATTAAATACTGGCATGAATCGGCTAGGATTTCCTGCTGAGCAAGCGCCAGCCCTTGTGGCCCGCTTGAAGCAGTGCAGCAATGTGGCCAGTATTACGCTGATGGCCCACTTTGCCAGTGCCGATGTACCTGAGCTGGGTGTGGCGGCGCAGTGTGCACGCTTTGACGCGGCGTGTGTGGGTTTGGATTTACCCAAAACCTTAGCGAATTCGGCCGCGCTCTTGGCTTATCCTGAAACCCATCATCAATGGGTGCGCCCTGGCATTTCTTTATATGGATCATCCCCATTCAGCACTAAAAGCGCTAAAGAGTTAGGCCTGCAAGCGGCGATGACGCTGACCGCAGAAGTGATCGGCGTGCAAAATTTACAAGCAGGCGATGCCGTTGGATATGGCGCTAGTTTTGTTGCTGATCGTGTGATGCGGATTGGTACGGTGGCATGTGGCTATGCCGATGGCTATCCACGCCATGCCCCAACCGGCACGCCAGTATTGGTGGATGGAGTGGCTAGCCGTTTAATTGGCCGTATTTCCATGGATATGCTGGCCGTAGACTTGAGTGAGCTGCCCAAAGCTGGGGTGGGCAGCCAAGTTGAGCTGTGGGGAGCAAATCTCTCTATTGATGACGTGGCAACCGCGGCTGGAACGATAGGCTATGAGCTAATGTGCGCCGTGGCGGCTCGTGTGCCTATTTTTGTTGAGTATTAATTAAGTATATGAAGGGGGGCGTTTGCACATTTAACAAGGTTGCCAATCAAACGCCTTAACGGCCCTGTTTAAAACATATATTCTTTACTCGTGATGCTTATAGCAAACAAGCATAACAATTCATGCATAAATAATGACTTAAACTGTTTTCTTGCTCGAAAAGATGGTCGGGTTTCATTTACAATGATCCTTCCTTTTAAAACCTACCCAAGCAGCAGGTTTGATCCATGGCATTGATTGTTCAGAAATACGGTGGCACCTCGGTAGGCACTACCGAGCGGATTAAAAACGTGGCCCGCCGCGTGGCTAAATTCAAAGCAGAAGGGCACGATATTGTGGTGGCCGTTTCTGCAATGTCCGGCGAAACCAATAAGCTGATCGCACTGGCCAAGGAAATTCAGGCCAACCCAGATCCTCGTGAATTGGATGTTATTGTCTCAACCGGTGAGCAAGTCACCATTGGTTTACTCGCCATGGCGCTGAAAGAAATCGGCGTTGACGCAGTGAGCTACACCGGTGCTCAGGTCAAAATCCTGACCGACAGCGCGCATACCAAGGCGCGTATCCAACATATCGACGATGCACCGATGCGTGCTGATCTGGCCGCTGGCCGTGTGGTGATTGTGGCGGGCTTTCAGGGGGTGGATGCACAAGGCAATATCACCACCTTGGGCCGTGGCGGCTCGGATACCACAGGCGTTGCGCTGGCCGCAGCCCTAAAGGCGGATGAATGCCAGATCTACACCGATGTAGATGGCGTTTACACCACTGATCCGCGTGTAGTGCCTGAAGCACGCAAGCTTTCTACCATCACCTTTGAAGAAATGCTGGAAATGGCCAGCCTAGGTTCAAAGGTATTACAGACCCGTTCGGTTGAATTTGCCGGTAAATACAATGTGAAATTACGTGTCTTGTCTTCCTTCCAAGAAGAGGGCGAGGGCACGCTGATTACCTTCGAGGAAGACAGCAAGATGGAAAAACCCGTTATCTCCGGCATTGCCTTTAATCGCGATGAAGCACGTATCAATGTGATTGGCGTACCGGACAAGCCGGGCATTGCCTACCAAATCCTCGGCCCTGTTGCGGATGCAAATATCGATGTTGATATGATTATCCAAAACGTGGGCCAAGATGGCACAACCGATTTTTCTTTTACCGTGCCTAAAAATGATCTAGGCCGTGCGATCAAAGTATTAGAAGGCGCACAAAGCCAGATCAGCGCTCGTCAGATCAATGGCGACGATAAAATCTGTAAAGTATCTATTGTGGGCGTAGGCATGCGCTCACACGTTGGGGTGGCCTCAACGATGTTCCGCACTTTGGCTGAAGAAGGGATCAATATTCAAATGATTTCAACTTCTGAGATTAAAATCTCGGTCGTGGTGGATGAAAAGTACCTTGAATTAGCCGTTCGCGTGCTGCACAAAGCTTTTGGTTTAGAGTCGATTTCTTAAAACCAGTAAAGTTGATTGCTTTTTCTCTGCGCTAAAACAAAGTTTGTCAGTTTTTTTGCAGGGATTAAGATTTAAACAAAGGGGCACAGAATATTTTATTCTGTGCCCCTTTGTTATTTACCCTTACAAAACAAACTACTAGCTTGTGGCTGATCTGGGCGTGTAAGGAAAAGGCTTAAATACTTAAATTAATTGCGGATTGGCGGTTGACGGCCCTGCGGTGTTTGCGTAGTATTCGGGTCCTTGACGGAGAGTTGGCCGAGTGGTCGAAGGCACTCCCCTGCTAAGGGAGCATACGGGCAAAACCTGTATCGAGGGTTCGAATCCCTTGCTCTCCGCCAAGCATTTGCGGCTGTAGCTCAGTTGGATAGAGTATCTGGCTACGAACCAGAGGGTCAGGAGTTCGAATCTCTTCAGCCGCACCATTAGTTCTGCTAATTCACTTTTGTGAATCGGTAATACTAAAAAGATTTAAAAGTACGATCCCATAGTTTAGCGGTTAGAACACTGCCCTTTCACGGCGGCGGCCGGGGTTCGATTCCCCGTGGGATCGCCAAGATTAAGTAAGAAAAGTAAGTTCGGAATGATCAGGCCGGCTAAGCCGGCTTTTTTATTTCTACAGATTATAAGCTGCGGCTGTAGCTCAGTTGGATAGAGTATCTGGCTACGAACCAGAGGGTCAGGAGTTCGAATCTCTTCAGCCGCACCAATAATCTGTTTGTACTAAAAGTATGATCCCATAGTTTAGCGGTTAGAACACTGCCCTTTCACGGCGGCGGCCGGGGTTCGATTCCCCGTGGGATCGCCAAGATTTTTAGTATATAGTAGTAACGTTGCGGCTGTAGCTCAGTTGGATAGAGTATCTGGCTACGAACCAGAGGGTCAGGAGTTCGAATCTCTTCAGCCGCACCAAGTATTTGCGTAGCATCAAAAGTATGATCCCATAGTTTAGCGGTTAGAACACTGCCCTTTCACGGCGGCGGCCGGGGTTCGATTCCCCGTGGGATCGCCAGTATTAGTAATGTAAATAACCACTCACCTTGCCGGTTGAGTGGTTTTTTTACGTCTTAAACTCTTCATCCAATCTTTAGTTCACATCCAAAGTGCGTTGAAGTTGGGCCTGAATCCTTGGAACTACAAATTGGATAAAGGCTTCGTACTTTTTGGGCAGTGGATGGCGATATGGATAAACCAGAAAAAAGGGATAGGGGGCAGCTAGCCAGCCCTTTAAAACTTCTTGCATACAGCCTTGCTGAATAAAAGGCGCTGCCATATAGCTAGGGAGCAGTGCCAAGCCATAACCGGCAGCAACTGCGCTGGCTGTACAGGCATAGCTATCTATAGAAAATTGACTATGTAGTTCAAGCTGTTCTATTTGTCCTTCGCGTTCTAATAACCAACCTCCTTCTTGCTCTTGATGCAGCTCACATAAAATTCGGTGTGAAGCTAAATCACATGGGTGCTCTAGCTTAGGTGCTTGTGCTAAATAGGCGGGGGAGGCGTAAATTCGTTTCTGTGATAGCCCTAGATGCCTAGCCACTAAATTTTCATCACCCACCGTGCGTGAACGGATACAAAAATCTACGCCATCGCTGATCGGATTTTTTAGACGGTGATCGGTATCTAGCTCGATACGTAAATTTGGATACTTCAGGCTAAATTCCACCAAGATGGGGCTAAGAATGGACTGCCCAAAAGACTGCGTTGCACTAATGCGCAATGGGCCTTCCACTTTGGCTTGCAATCCCTCAATGTCTAATCTAGAAAGCTGCAGCATCTCGCGTAGAGCTGCGGCATGTACGGCTAGGCGCATACCCGCTTCGGTAAGCGATACACGGCGAGTTGTGCGTAGCACCAGCACGGTAGTGAGCTCGGTTTCTAAGCGCTTTACGCTCAAGCTGATATGGCTTTTAGTACAGCCAAGTAAATCGGCCGCAGCAGTAAAACTAGCAGTGCGAGCTAGAGCATCAAATGCAAGTAGCGCTTCGGGAGGAAGAATTGTTTTCATATGGAAACAGTGTGTCGTGTTTAGCTAGTTTATCGTAAATAAATTGCCAATTACTATGTCATTGTTAATTTATTAAAACGATGGTGTCAAAATGTTAAATAAATTTAGTCAGTTATTCAGGCCTTCAGCAGCAAATGTCGCCTGCAGTAAGGTCAGCCGTATTTCACTATTTAAACGTGTTTATCAAGGCCTATGGCGTGCATGGTGGGTGTCAATGCAGCCAAGTGGGCGTGCTTTGCGCGAAGAGTCTGAGGCCTTAGATCAATTAAGGGATCGCTGGCGGCGCTAGTTATAAGCGATCAATTTGTAACCAAAACCGTGAGGAGCTGGATTTTTTTATATAAAAAGAAAGGCGGTGGTTTTTTTTTAAAAGCGCTTAATTTTTTGAGGACGATTATTTGTCAGCTATAAATTAGATAATCCAATATCATCTAGTTTCACCTTAAGCATTTGAGCAAATTGCTCTAATGTTTTATAAAATAAAAGCTGTGCTTTGAGGGTTTTTACAAGAGCCTCAGCAACATTCTTTGAGTGATGGCTTGCCTTTTAAGGTGGAAGAGTTGGTGAAAATAAATTATTCCAGTTCAGACTTACTGGCTTGTTTAAATAAAGCATTGCAATTGGTAGAGCAGCTTGCCCTCTGGCACGATAAAAAAGGGGTGCACGGTGCTTTGCGGCCTGATTATTTACATTTTACAGAAACAGGGCTAATTATTAGCCCACCCCATCCTGATGAAACGGCACTGAGTTTGCTGTGCTTACGTTATACCTCGCCAGAGCAAGCAGGACGTTTAGCTCAACTAGATAAACGCAGTGATTTATATTCCATTGGAATTATTTTTTATGAATGGCTGCTTGGCGAGGTGCCTTTTTTTGCTGATGATTTACTAGATTTAGCTCATCAGCAAATGTCTTCTGTACCTCAAGCCCCTATTTTGCTTAATCCGCAATTACCACAGCAAGTATCTAATCTCATTTTAAAATTATTAGCTAAATCACCAGAGGCCAGATATGCCACAGCCAAAGGCTTAGCTGCCGATATTTCACTTTGTATTAAACAATTAGAAACCAAAGGTGAAATCTATTTATTTGCGCTGGGTGAGGCGGATATTGGCTCGCAGTTTATGATTCCAGATTACCTTTATGGGCGTGAGCAAGAATTACGTTATCTAAAAGAAATGGTGCAACGTGCGGCTAATGGTAAAACTATTTTATGCATGCTGGGCGGCTATTCTGGGGTAGGTAAATCTGCATTAGTTCATTCTTTAAGAGGATATATTGAAAGCCATGATGGACAGTTAATTATTGGAAAATACGACCAATATCATAGAGATATACCTTATTCAGCATTAATTGAGGCATTAAAATTACTATTAAGGCAAATTTTATCGAGTAAACAGGAAGAAATCACTCTTTGGCGAGATAAATTATTAATTGCTTTGGGCGAAAATGCGCAAATAATTATAGAAGTCTTACCTGATTTAGAGCGCATTATGGGGAGCCAACCACCCGCTCTGCCATTAAGAGGTGATGCGGCTCAACGGCGTTTCAATGATTTGTTTTCTACATTGCTTAGTTTATTTGCAAGTAAGCAGCATCCATTAACTATGTTTTTAGATGACTTGCAATGGGCAGATTTTGCCTCGCTCGCGTTAATACAATCTTTTGTTAGAGATAACCTTGGTTCTCATTTATTAATTATTGCGGCATATCGTGATAATGAAGTAGATAGTAACCATCCCATAATGAATATGCTTAATGAGCTAAATAAGACAAAGGCATGTATTGAAATAATTACTCTTGCGCCTCTACGTGCTGAGCATCTGTGTGAAATGATTGAAGATACTTGTCGGAATATTTCGCGGGCTACAGAGCTAAGCCAATTATTAATGAGCAAAACAGAAGGGAATCCTTTTTATTCACGACAATTCCTAAAAAACATGCAGGTAAAAGGGCAACTTTATTTTGATTACGCTGATAATGTATGGCACTGGAAACTAGATCAAGCACGTTTACAAGATGCTGCTGATAATGTGGTTGATTTAATGACGCAGCGCTTAAATCATTTTTTATTAGAAACACAGTCTGTGCTTCAAGCCGCCGCCTGCATTGGTAAACAATTTGATTTATCTTTATTAGCTATTGTAGAAAAATGCTCTGAAGCAGATGCATTGCTTAGATTAGCACCTGCTTTACATGATGATTTATTATTGGCTGTTAATGAGGGTGGAACACAGAAAATATTCAAATTTGCACATGATAGAGTTCAGCAAGCTGCATATTCTATTGATAAAAAAAGAAATTTAAATTCTTTACATCTAGAAATAGGCCGCCGCCTATTACAGCAAATTTCATCAGAAGCAACTGAAACTCCATTGTTTGAAATTGTAGATCAACTCAATTATGGTCTAGAAAAAGTTAAATTATCTCAAGAGCGCATTGCATATGCTCAGCTTAATTTACGTGCAGGGACAAAGGCTAAGGCAGCAATGGCTTATCAAGCGGCTGTTTTTTATTTAGAAACCGCAATTTCTTTATTACCAAGCGATACTTGGAAAATAAATTATCAACTTACTTTTGATATCTATTTAAATGCAGCAGAATCCTGTGATTTATGTAATTTTGATGTGCGTTTTGAAGCGTTGATAGATATATTATTACTGCATAGCTTAAGCGCTTTAGATAAGGCACAAGTACGTATTCGGCAAAGTGTTTTTTATAGCCGGAAAGGCCGGATGGCTGACAATATTGAAGTTGGCAGGCAGGGCTTGATTTTATTTGGTTTAGCTATTCCTGCTATCGATGATAGTGCCGCTATGGATATGTTATTTCAAAGAGAAATGGTGATATTTAGAAATTATTTTTTAAATGAAAATTTTGCGAGTTTATACGATTTACCGCTCGCACTTGATGCAGAGACAGACATTATTTTAAGGCTCATTGCATCTATTTCTGAATCGGCTATTTTTACTAATTATTCTTTGTTTTCATTGATTTCAGTATTGGGTGTTAATCGATCGATCGTCTATGGTAATGCATTGCTTTCCCCTCTCTGCTATACATTGTTGGGAATTACTTTAATTGCTAATTTTAAAGATTATCGTGATGCGCGAGAAATGGCGGATATAGGGCTAAAATTAAGCAGAGAAAAATTATTTGATTTATGGGGATATAACCGCGCATTTACTTACTATACATGGAATATTAACCATTGGACGTTACACGCTGAAACGACTTTGCCCTTGCTAGATGAAAATTATAATTTGGCATTAAAAGCACATGATCTAGTTTATGGTGCGTATATTTTAGTGGCTAAACCATGGAATCATTTTCTGCTTGGCCGCAGCATGTTGGATGTGATTGCTAGCCATCAGCAACTTGCTCAATATTGTTTAACTCATGATGTGGTATTTCCAGTTAGTTTATCGCTTCCTTTTGAGGCTGCGGCAAGAGCTTTGCATGGTGAAACTGCCGCATTAAGTGATTTAAATGGTGAACACTTTAATGTCGATGAGTTTTGTAAGATGTGGGGCGGTGTGCCTATTGTGATGGCTGGTCTGAATATTGCTCAGCTTACTTTATTGGTTTATTCCCAAGAATTTGCTGCGGCATTGCAATTGGCAGAGCAAATTGGCAAATATTATCCTTCTACCTATGTTTTAAATTTAACTTGGCAATTTTCTTATGGTTTGGCGGTCGCTGCGCTGGTAAGGCAAAGTATTGGCAGTAAACGCCAAGCTTTATTGCATACCTTGGGAAAGATTGTTCATTATTTTGAGCATATTTCCCGTGATGGCACACCAGATAATATTGAGCATAAACTGGCTTTTTTGCGTGCAGAGCAAGCACGGCTAGATAATCATTTTGAAGATGCAGAACTCTTATATCGGCATGCCATACGCCTTGCGCAGCAAAGAGGCTTTTTATTAGATGAAGGTTACTTTCATGAAATATTAGGGCAATGGCTAGAAGAAAGAAATTATGCCTTTGAGCCTATTCAGCAAATATTAAGCCAAGCAGCCAGCTGCTATCGGCAGTGCCATGCTTTGGCATTAATGGAGCGAGTGGAGCTACACTTAAAAGTTTTGCCACGGCATGAATTAGATGAAAGCCAAAGCGATATTGATGCATTACATGCTTTGGATAGCTTGGACACCTTGGCTATTTTACGTGCGGTGCAGGCTATTTCTAGCGAAGTAGGCTTGCAGCCATTACTAGGGCGTTTATTAAAAATTATTGTTGAAGCAGCAGGCGCAGAGCGCGGTGCAATTGTGGTTAGAGATGGCGATCAATTGCATATTGAGGCCATTTTAAATTTTGAACAGGCCGTTTTGCCAGAAAGTTTATTGCGATTTGTATTTAATACTGGGCAAATAACGTTGCTCAATGAGCTGACACAATTTGCTGAGTTTCGTGGCGACGCATACTTTATTCAGCAGCGCCCAGCTTCTATTCTTTGCCGTGCGTTGGGGCGGAGTAGCTCGGTGCGGCGGGTACTTTATTTAGAGCACAGCACGATTAGCAATACCTTTTCTATGCAGCGCAGACAGGTATTGGAATGGCTGTCGGCGCAGGCAGCTATTTCGATTGAAAATGCCCAAACCTATCAAGGTTTAGAGTCCTTAGTGGCTAAGCGTACAGATGAGCTGGAGCGCAATCGGAATATGCTGGAATCAATTCTAGAATACTCCCCTGCCTTGGTGTTTTTAAAAGATTTAAATGGGCGATATTTACGCCACAATTTGCGTTTGGCGGAGCTTTATAATCGCTCTGGGCAATCATTAGTCGGAATGAATGATGAAGAAGTTAGTGGGCCAGATGTTGCTAAACGCTTTTTGGTACAAGATCGCTTGGTGATTGAAGAAAATCGCCCAGTACGAGTTGAAGAAGAGATTCAACTTAGCGATGGATTGCATACTTTTCTCACGCATAAATTTCCTATTCGTGATATCGATGGCAGCGTGTACGCATTGGGTGGAATTTCAATTGATATTACTGAATTAAAAATGGCCCAACAAAGCGCAGAAGCAGCCACGCAGGCTAAAAGTGCTTTTTTAGCCAATATGAGCCATGAAATCAGAACGCCAATGAATGCCGTAATTGGTATGGCCCATTTAGCACTTAAAACAGATTTAAATGATAGGCAGCGTGATTATCTACAAAAAATTCATTATGCAGGGCAATCATTATTAGGAATTATTAATGATATTTTGGATTTTTCTAAAATTGAAGAAGGTAAACTCACAATAGAAAAAATTGATTTTAATCTTGATCAGGTATTAGCTAATATTGCAACGCTGACTTCAGGGAAGGCAGAAGATAAACAAATTGAATATCTGTTTCAAGTGCATCCTGATGTGCCCCGTTATTTGGTGGGGGATCCCCTAAGACTAGGGCAGGTATTGATTAATATGGTGAGTAATGCCATTAAATTTACCGAAGAAGGCGAGGTGCATGTTACATGTGCTTTGCTGAGCAGTGATGTTAAAACGGTAACCCTAAGATTTTCGGTGCGGGATACTGGAGTGGGGATGACAAGTGATCAATGTAAAAAACTGTTTTTACCCTTTAGCCAAGCTGACAGTAGTACTACCAGAAAATTTGGTGGTACTGGCTTAGGCTTGTCGATATCTAAGCGCTTGGTTGAGTTGATGGGCGGGAGTATTGGGGTAGAGAGTGTACCTAACCGTGGCTCTGTATTTACCTTTAGCTGCACTTTTGAGCGGGAAGCGACGCAAATTCATCGCTCAACTCGCTTACCTAATCATTTGCATGGCATGCGAATTTTGGTGGTGGATGATAATGCCGTGGCACGTGAAATTTTGCAGGAATCCTTACAAAGCTTAACTTTTTCTGTAGATGTGGTGGCCTCTGGTGAGGATGCTTTGGTTAATTTACATCGTGCTGATGCAATTGAGCAGGCTTACAGCGTGGTATTTACTGATTGGAAAATGCCAGAAATGAATGGTTTAGAGCTTGCTCGCCGGATCAGCATGGATAAACGATTAAATCAAATTCCTTCTGTAGTTTTGGTAACGGCTTATACCCGTGAAGATATTCGAGTGGAAGCTGAATCAACATTGGTGGATGGATTTTTATTTAAACCGATTAATCAATCTATGGTGGTCGATACCTTGCTCACTATTTTTGCGCCTGAGCTCTTACGAGATGTGGCTTCATTTACCCGTACAGATGCTGTACCTGATCTAAAAGGAATGCGGGTTTTATTAGTTGAAGATAATTTAGTGAATCAGCAAATAGCCCTTGAATTAATGCGCTCTGCAAAAATTAGCGTGGACTTGGCGAATAATGGGCATGAAGCCATTAAAAAAATATTTGAATATGGCCCTAAATATTATCAGTGCGTATTAATGGATTTACAAATGCCACAAATGGATGGCCATGAAGCCACTGCCGTGATTCGTAGTGATAAAGCATTTAATAGTTTGCCAATTATTGCCATGACAGCCCATGCAATTAATGAAGAAAGGGCGCGTTGTTTAGCAGAAGGGATGAACGAACATATTACCAAGCCTATTGATCCAGCACTGTTATTTGAGCGTTTACAATATTGGCATCAGCATCGCTTGAATGCAGATGGTAGCCGCCGAGTTTATATTGGTGAGCCAGCCATTATTTTGGCAGATAGTGAAAAGCATGAGATGCTTGAATCTGCGGTTAAAAACAACACCGCCGTAAAATCGCCAAGTACTGATTTAGAAAAACTACGATTACTTGCGGGCGTAGCAGGTTTAGATATTGAAGATGGCTTGGCTAGGCTAGGCAATAATGCAGAGATATATTGGTTGATTATTCAGCAATTAGCCAGCACCGAGCACGATAACGTGGAGCGAATTCGCGCTGCTTTAGTGCAAAATGATATGGAAACAGCGTGTAGAACGGCACATTCATTGAAAGGCGCTGCTGCTAATCTTTCGGTGAATGATGCCACACAATTTGCAACTTTAGCTGAGGCTTTACTAAAGCGGGGTGAGGTGGGGGATGAATTTTTAATGGTACTTAATCAATTAGATCATGCCATGCAAAGCTTTTGTACTGCAGTGCAGAGGGTAGAAAATAGCACTTTGAGTTAATGTAAATTAATCTTTGTTATATATAAAAAAAGCACCGTATTTTAAACGGTGCTTTTTTGTGAAAGGTTTAGTTTTTGCCTTCAAGCTGTTTTCTGATTTCTGGCATTCTGTGTTCTAGGTAATGAATGCTGGTGCTGCCTTTAATAAAGGCTTCATCCAAAAGCAATTGCTGGTGTAATGGGATATTGGTGTTAATCCCTTGTACCACCATTTCTGATAGGGCAATACGCATCCTTGCCATGGCTTGGGCGCGGTCATCACCGTAGGTAATGATTTTTCCTATCATCGAATCGTAATGCGATGGCACGGTATAGCCTTGGTAAACGTGAGAATCCACGCGCACGCCAGGGCCACCAGGGGTATGGTAGGTGGTGATTTTGCCTGGGCTAGGGATAAACTTGAGTGGGTCTTCAGCATTAATCCGGCACTCAATGGCATGGCCTTTGAGTTTCACGTCTTTTTGCGTATAGCGCAGCGGTAAATTAGCGGCCACACGGATTTGCTCTTGCACAATATCGATGCCGGTAATCATTTCAGTAACCGGATGCTCAACTTGAACACGGGTATTCATTTCAATGAAATAGAATTCGCCGTTTTCAAATAAGAACTCGAATGTGCCTGCACCACGGTAATTAATTTTGCGGCAAGCTGCAGTGCAGGTTTCGCCAATTTTTTTACGCTGTGCATCGGTAATGCCTGGTGCTGGTGCTTCTTCAATCACTTTTTGGTGGCGGCGCTGCATCGAGCAATCGCGCTCGCCTAGGTAAATAGCATTGCCGTGTTGGTCGGCCAGAATTTGGATTTCGATATGGCGTGGGTTTTGCAGGTATTTTTCCATGTAAACCATGGCATTACCAAAGAATTTCTCTGCTTCTGATTTAGTCAGCTCAACCGCAGCAATTAGCTCTTCTTCGTTATTCACCACGCGCATACCACGGCCGCCGCCGCCGCCTGCTGCTTTAATAATTACTGGATAGCCAACGGCCTTACCAATTTTCATTAATTCAACAGGATCATCTGGTAGGGCACCGTCTGAGCCCGGCACGCAAGGTACGCCAGCTTCTTTCATGGCGTCTTTGGCAGAGACTTTATCACCCATCAGGCGGATAGACTCTGGGCGTGGGCCGATAAAGGCAAAGCCGGATTCTTCTACACGCTGGGCAAAATCAGCGTTTTCACTTAAAAAACCATAGCCTGGGTGAATAGCTTGTGCTTCAGTGACTTCCGCTGCGGCAATCAGAGCCGGTACGTTCAGATAACTGAGCGTGGACGACGCTGGGCCGATGCAGACGGATTCGTCGGCTAATTTAACGTATTTTGCTTCGCGGTCAGCTTCGGAATGAACGACTACGGTTTTGATACCCATTTCACGGCAGGCGCGCAAAATGCGCAGCGCAATCTCACCGCGATTGGCAATCAGAATTTTTTCAAACATGGTTTACTCCGTGAGGAGTGAGGAGTTAAGCGGGGCAAGGGCCTCACCGCTTAGTGCTCACCGGCGATGAATTATCAGCCAATAATAAACAGTGGCTCGCCATATTCAACAGGGCGGCCGTTCTCGACCAAGATGGCCTTGATCACGCCAGCCTTATCGGCTTCGATCTCATTGAGCAGTTTCATGGCTTCAATAATGCACAGTGTATCGCCCACATTAACTTGCTGGCCGATTTCTACAAAGTTTTTCGCTTCGGGCGATGAGGCGCGGTAGAAAGTACCCACCATCGGTGATTTAGCCACAAAGCCTTCAGGTTGCGCTTCAACTTCGGCAGCTACGGCTACTGCAACAGGTGCTGCGGCAGCGGCAGGCGCGGCAGGTGGCAACTGGTACTGCATTGCTTGCGCATAGGCAGGGATGTTCTGATTGACACGGGTGATACGAACGCGCTCTTCGCCTTCGGTCACTTCGAGCTCGGCAATGCCAGATTCTTCGACTAGATCAATCAGTTTCTTAAGTTTGCGCAAATCCATAGGGGTCTCCTCTCTATATTGAGAATTTATCAGCGTTGATTTAAATCAGCTGGCTTGGGGAGTAAAACGGAGTGCGAATTCCAGTGCGCATTCATAACCATACGCGCCTAGACCGCAAATAACGCCAACCGCAAGGTCGGAAAAATAAGAGTGATGCCGGAACGATTCACGAGCATGAACATTGGATAGGTGGACTTCAACAAAAGGAATTTTTACCGCAGCCAGCGCGTCACGGATGGCAACGCTGGTATGCGTAAACGCGGCGGGGTTAATGATGATAAAATCTGTGCCGTCCAAATGGGCGGCATGGATGCGATCAATCAGCTCGTATTCGCGGTTCGATTGAAACGCGTCAACGCGCGCAGCGCGCAGCTGTCCCAGTTCAACTAGCTTAGTATTGATGGTGGCGAGTGTATCCGCCCCATAATGCTGTGGCTCTCTTGAGCCAAGCAGGTTCAAATTTGGGCCATGTAGTACGAGGATACTGCGTGTGTTTTGCATCCGCTGTTCACTGTTGTTGCCTATCATTGGGCGAAGTTTGCCGCAGTATGTGCGAATTTGTCCAGAAAAAGTGGGCAATTTCGGTGAAAATACGTTCTAAAACACTTGTTTGAAAGCGTCCCAAGCCAAGCTGAGCGTGGGTTTTATCGTACAAGTGGATACATTTTTTGTAGTTTTGTTACATTTATAAAAAAGGCTGTTTTGCATGCAAGTTGCTGACTTTGATTACCATTTGCCTGAATCCTTGATTGCCCAGTTCCCACCAGAAGTCCGTGGAGCAAGCCGCCTCTTACATATTGATGGCTTAACGCGGCAAGATTCACACTTTCGCCAGTTACCGCAGTTTTTACGTGCTGGGGATGTGCTTATTTTCAATGACACCAAGGTTATCAAGGCACGGGTCTTTGGTAAAAAAGACTCAGGAGGTGCAATTGAAGCCTTGATTGAACGTGTTTTAGATGAGCATACAGCACTGGCACATATCCGCTCATCCAAGGCACCTAAACCAGGGGCAAAGTTGATTTTTGCAGATCGTTGGCCCGCCACTATGATCGAGCGCAAAGATGATCTATTTAAATTACGTTTTGATGGGGATGAGAGCGTTTTAGATATCTTGGAGCAAGCAGGCCAACTGCCCTTACCTCCATATATTACCCATACGCCGGATGAAGAAGACGCAAAGCGCTATCAAACCATTTATGCCAGAGATCCAGGTGCGGTAGCCGCACCGACCGCAGGCTTGCACTTTACGCCGGAGCTGCTCGCTGAGTTACACGCGATGGGGGTTAAAACGGGCTATCTCACGCTGCATGTTGGCGCGGGGACATTTCAACCGATACGGGTCGATGACGTCAGTGAGCACGTTATGCATTTTGAGCGGTATTCAATTCCTGCGGCTACCGTCACCTTAATTGAAGCGACGAAATCCGCTGGGGGGCGAGTGATTGCCGTGGGTACAACCAGCTTGCGCGCGCTTGAGGCCGCGTCACAGAATGGATTTTTAGCCGAGCCTATTGGCGACACAAACATCTTTATTACGCCGGGCTATCAATTCAAAGTGGTGGATCGCCTGATTACCAATTTTCATCTGCCCAAATCAACGCTCTTAATGTTAGTGGCTGCGTTTGTAGGCTTTGAGACAATGCAAGCTGCCTATCAGCATGCGGTAGAGCTTGAGTATCGATTCTTTAGCTATGGCGATGCAATGCTGCTGGAGCCCAAAGCCCCAGCATAAACGGGGTGCTTGTCGGTGAAGGGGCGCAGTGCCGGTATTTTTTATAGGGTAAGCGCGTTGCTTTGGCCGTAGCTTGGCGGTAATCTTGCGCCCCGTGCCGGACTGTGTTTCCGGCGGCGTTTAGGAAAAAAAATGTTGAAATTTGAATTAAAAGCCACCAGTAGCGGCGCTCGTCGCGGCACCATGACCTTAAATCACGGTGTGGTGGAAACGCCAGTGTTTATGCCGGTAGGCACTTATGGCACGGTCAAAGCCATGACGCCGCGTGATTTAAAAGAAATTGGTGCACAGATTTGCCTAGGCAATACCTTTCACCTGTGGTTACGTCCAGGTTTAGAAGTGGTGGAGCAATTTGGCGGTCTGCACCAATTTATGGGCTGGGATAAGCCTATCCTGACCGACTCGGGTGGTTTCCAAGTATTTAGCTTGGGCGCGATGCGCAAAATCACTGAAGAAGGCGTCACGTTTCAAAGCCCAGTGAATGGCGATAAATTATTTTTAACGCCCGAAGAATCGATGAAAATCCAAACGGTGCTCAATTCTGACATCGTAATGATTTTTGATGAATGCACGCCATATCCTGCTACCCGCCAAGAAGCAGGCGATTCGATGCGCATGTCTTACCGCTGGGCTAAGCGCTCGCGTGCTGAGTTTGATGCGCAGCAAAACCCAAATGCGCTGTTTGGGATTGTGCAGGGTGGTATGTATGAAGACCTGCGTGATGAATCAATTGCGGGTTTGGTCGATATTGGCTTTGACGGCATGGCCATTGGTGGTTTGTCTGTGGGCGAGCCTAAAGAAGATATGGCGCGCATTTTGGCGCATACCGCACCCAAACTGCCGGTTAACAAGCCGCGCTATTTAATGGGTGTAGGCACGCCTGAAGACCTCGTGTATGGGGTTAGTCAGGGTATTGATATGTTCGATTGCGTGATGCCCACTCGCAACGCAAGGAATGGCATGTTATTTACACGCTTTGGCGATGTAAAAATCAAAAATGCCAAACACAAGCTCGATACCCGTCCTTTAGATGCAACTTGCACCTGCTACACCTGCAAAAACTTTAGCCGTGGCTATCTACATCATTTGTTCCGCACGGGCGAGATTCTGGCCGCTCAGCTCAATACCATTCACAACCTGCATTACTATCAGGTGGTGATGGCGGAAATGCGTAGCGCGATTGAAGAAGACCGCTTTACTGAGCACGTGGCTCAGTTTCACGTGGATAGGGCGCGCGGGGTGGATTGAAGCGGGGCGTCATAAAAAAACGGCACAGATTGTGCCGTTTTTTTTTATTCAAGCTTTGCTGGGCATGCCTCGCTGGGCACGGCATGCCGTGCCCCTACTTGGCTAGTTCTAGCTCTAGTTTAACTGGCAGGGCAATTTTGTTGTCGGTGCTGTATTGGTAATCATTGAAAATATGCTCAGCACTTAAAGTTTGATAGTTGCCGTTTTCCAGCTTGTGGCTGGTGTCTTTCAAGCGATAGGTGTAGTGGCCACAGGTCCAGCAGTCAAAGTTGCGCATATGCGTGCATAGACAGGTTTTATCCATCACTTTGATACGTTTAGCGTCTGGCTCAATGGCGATTACGCGGTTGTAGGCTTCGATGTAGCTGCAGTTGCCTTTGGCGTCCAGCAGGTAGCCATAAGCTTCGCAGTTAGGGCGAATACCCGCGCCAATCGATGGGCTGTTTTTTAGCATGCGCATCGGGTAGCCAGTTGGGGAAATCTGGTTTACTTCAATATTATCTTCGCTGGTCTTGAAATACTCTTGCTGCACATCGGCAGGTAAGCCGCATTCTTCCGACACAGTAAAGCGCGTTGCCACCTGCACTGCTGCAGCGCCTGACTCTAGGTAGGCAACCGCGTCAGTGCCAGTAAAAATGCCGCCAGCAGGGATAACGGGGATATCTAAATGCTCGTCCAGCATAAACTGGTGAATTTCGGCCACGATGGTGGCTAGGTCATATTGTGCCCAGTCCATACCAAAGCCTAAATGACCCCCTGCCAACGGGCCTTCTACCACCACATAATCGGGTAGGCGATTCAGCTTGGCGTTTTTACGCAGGAATAACTGTAAGGCACGTACCGATGAAACAATGATGCCTAGCTTGGCATCACGAAAGCGCGGGTGATCTTCGATCAGCCCCATAGAACCTAGGTGTAAGCCAGCAGCCAGTGTAATCCCATCAATACCAGCATCTAAAGCGGCATTTAAACGGACCCGAAGTGTTTCTTTCGGGGCGTTCATGGTGAGTTTTTCCATGCAGTTGATAAAAACCATGCCATCGCCACGTTTGGCTTCCATGGTTTTACTGACATGCAGCTTGGTGGCTTCTTCTAGGCGGCCTAAATCAAACTGAACTTCGGATTTATCCGAGTTAGCTACATTGTGTTTGTATTGTTGGAGCTTTTCTTTAACTTGCTTGGTTTTGTAGCGACGATCCGTCACTGTGTTGATCATTGCATCCGAGATATGGCCTACGCCACCTAAACGAGCCGCTTCAAGCGCCAGATCGGCGGTGGAAATATCAACACCCATGCCGCCAATCATGATCGGCACTAATTCTTTTTTGCCGAAGCGAAGGCGGAAGTCATCTACACGTTTCATCGTTTGTACTTTAACCAAGTAATCAAAAAGGGGCTAAACCTTCTAGTACTGCTCAAGTTGATTTCATATTACTGAAGTTCAGCTTGAGCAGAGCCTAGGCACCGCATATTTTTATCGCGTTAACACCACGAGGGTGGAGATTTTGCGGGTAAATTCAAATTAAAATGAGCATTTGAATTTAGGTAATTGTTGCGCAAACGCTTTTTTCTGCGTTTTTAATCCCCAGCCTGCGGTGGTTTGTAGGGAATTATCTATCGTTAAGCAGCGTAATTTATCATCTAAATCAGCTGGCTAGCGCGCTTTGTTGCATGGCGATCAAATCTTTAATCCCTTGTTCCGCTAAGTCTAATAATGCATTCATTTCTAGGCGTGAAAATGCTACCCCTTCGGCGGTTCCTTGTACTTCTACGAATTTTCCGCTGCTGGTCATCACTACATTCATATCTGTTTCACAGTCTGAATCTTCAGGATAATCTAAATCTAGTACCGCTTCGCCTTGGTAAATCCCTACTGAAATGGCTGCGACATGCTCGCGAATCGGCGATTTTTCTAGTTTGCCGGCGGCAATCAAGCCATTGATGGCATCGGTCATGGCCACAAAAGCACCGGTGATACTTGCAGTACGCGTGCCGCCATCGGCTTGGATTACATCGCAATCAATCACAATTTGGCGCTCGCCCAAAGCGGCCATATCGACTACGGCACGCAATGAGCGGCCAATCAGGCGTTGAATTTCTTGGGTGCGGCCACTTTGCTTACCTTGTGCCGCTTCACGGCGCATACGGGTATTGGTGGAACGTGGCAGCATGCCGTATTCGGCCGTTACCCAGCCCTTGCCCTTGCCTTTTAAAAAGGGCGGTACGTTTTCTTCTACCGAAGCGGTGCATAGCACTTTGGTATCGCCAAATTCAATCAATACCGAGCCTTCGGCATGACGCGTGTATTGGCGAGTAATGCGTACTTGGCGAAGTTCGTCGTTACGGCGTGCGGAAGGGCGCATGGCGGGTCTCTTTATATTTTAGTTGGGCGGATTATACCGATGTTGTGCCTTGCCATCGCTTTGCAATTTTACGCCCTGCAATAAGTCACATTTACACAGTACAGACTGGATGTGACTGATATGTTGCAGTGCTCTGATCCAAGGGCAGATTGCTGGCTGAGTTTGCTTGCAATAAGAAGACCTGACTATACCTCTTGCTCAATCTCATTATAAATATCGTAGGGCGGGTGAAACCCGCGAGCCATGCTGAAGAAATACGCGGATTTCATCCGCCCTACGATGTTTCAACGCTTTGCAATAGATAGATCTAAGTTGATCGCTTAAGGTTTAACAATCAATAGTGCCCTTCAGTTGATTGAATTGGGTTTAAGCCCCGTGCCACGAGTGGCGATAAAAACGCAAGAAGCTGGCTTTGAAAATGGCTAAAAAACCCAAAAAATAGCAAAATTTAGCCCACGTTTTCTTCTGTGAAACACCGTGTTCTCTGTGGTTCAAGATTTGGGTTTTTGCTGCGTAACATCAGTTACTGATCCAGCGGCTGTTTTGCTCTATAGGCAGCCTCAAAAACCGCATCTGATCTTAATAATACTGCGTTGCGCATTAAAAAATATCCTTACATATCAATCATATGCAGCGTCTATTTTTTAATACGCGCCTTGTTTTATTTAGAAAGATAGGTTTTTCGAGGTCGCCTTTAATCGCGTCATGGTAGAGCACTTATTTTTTTAACAGCAAGCCCAGCACGCCAAATAAGATGGGCTGGTGTATTAGGTAGATAATGAGGCTGTGCTTGCCTAGCCAGCGTAGTGGGGCGAGTTGGCGCTGGCCGCCTTGGGCTAGCCATTGAGCTGGCAGCATGGTTTGGGCGGCGATGCCAAGCAGTACCACGCCAAACCAAGGCAGCATTGGCACGTAATCTTCAGTTCTAGGTTTGTAAGTCATCATGCCCAGCCAAGCCAGTGCGGGCTGATCAAATAGCGTGGCTTGTAGCAGCACACCTAGCAAAATCAGTAGCAATCCTAGAACTAAGCAGAGGCGGGGTTTATTCCTAAACAGCGGGGCGATTAAGCCTGCCACAAAAAAGAAGTGCAGCACGCCAAACCAGATAATGGCATTGGGGAAAATAAACCAGCTGCCCAACGTGGCGGCTCCTGCACAGGCCAGTAATCTTAACTGACGTTGCCAGCTTGGTTGCGCGCCAGCGCAAAGACCCGCTACTGCAGCAAATAGGCTGACGATCAAGGTGCGGAGCGCCACCCATTCTGGATCAATATTAGTTTGCACCGACCAAACGCCGAAATAGGCCAGATCAAAAGAAAAATGAAACAACACCATTAAGACAACGGCAATGCCTCGAAGTAGATCAGGAAGAGGTTTACGGGGCCTAAGGACTAATGACATTATTTATTTAGAGTACTTTTGGATGGCTGCCTGAATCTCAGCAATAGCGGCTTCGATATCATCGTCGGTGATATTGGCGCTGCTGCTTAAAGGGTCTATATGCGTAGTAATGGTGTTGGGGTCTAGTTTTTGAGTGGAAACGAAGGTGTTTTCGGAGAAAACGTTTTCATCCGCATCGTGCCAATTAATGCCGAGCGCACTGATATTATCGGAGAACTTACCCGCGCGTAATTCGGCTCTATCCATAAGCTGGGGTATAGAGAATAAAACAGGAAATGAGGATAAAAAGTGAATTAAATCGCTTTCATCCACAGAGCCCCATAGCCCATCGGTGCACAGCAGCAGGGTATCGTTGTCAATTAAGAGAATCTTGCTGCCTAGATCGATATCTGGCTTGAGGGTTCCGCCCAGACAATTATAAATTTTATTTCTTTCTGGGTGAATTAAGGCTTCTTCGGCGGTGATTTTGCCATCATTAACCAATTGCTGCACCTTAGAATGGTCTTTGGTTTGCAGCAAAATTTCGCCTTTACGCAGCACATATAGGCGTGAATCCCCAACGTGAGCCCAATGCAAAACACCGTCTTGTATTACACAGCAGACCACGGTAGTGCGTGGGATTTCAAGTAGCTGATGATTGCTTGCATAATGAGAAATCGCACTATGGCATTGCAGTAAAGCATCATGCAGAAATTGCGTTGGTTTTCTGAGGTAGGGTTGTGCTTTTTTCTGAAATTGATCAGTGAGTAGCTCAACGGCAATTTGCGCCGCAATTTCGCCATGTAAATGGCCACCCATGCCGTCAGCCACCACTAATAGCAATGCGTCTCGGCTATAAGAATAGCCTAAGCGATCTTGATTATATTGCCGCCCGCCTTGGCGGCTATTTTGATATACAGTGAATTTCATTCTGTTTCCAACTGGCCTTTGTTCGAAAACTCGACCCATTTGCGTCTTAATGTACTCACAATGCCGCTGCGTTTAAGCGGCGCGGAGCCACGCTCTAATAGCTGCTTTTGTAGTTGTGGCACACTTTGTGGGCGCAGGCTAGGATCTAAACTTAAGCATAATGAAATAAGCTCGATGAGTTCGGGCGAGTAGCGATCCCCATAGCGATCATGCAATTTAATCACCTTATCTTCTTTCAAGCGTAAATCCGCAGGTTGTGGAGCCGTACCGGCGATACAGGCAAATAAGCTAGCACCAATGCCATAAATATCAGTCCAAGGGCCGTGCGGATCTTTTTTATTATATTGCTCAGGCGCAGCAAAGCCTGGGGTGTACATGGGGGTGAGCTTGCTTTGCTCTAGGGCTAAAGTTTGGCGTGCGGAGCCAAAATCAAGCAATACCGGTGAGCCATCTTTGCGAATATAAATATTGGCGGGTTTAATATCTAAATGTAAGAGCTTATTTAGATGAACTTCGCGTAAACCATTGAGTAAATGATAAAAAACATGACGAATTAAGCCTTCGTCTACCCCTTCTCTGCCATGCTTAAGCTGAATTTCTTTTTGCAATGTGCGGCCACGCTCATATTCCATCACCATATAAACCGTATCATTGGCACGGAAAAAATTACGCACCCGGATAATGTTAGGATGTTGAATATGAGCTAAGGTTTTGCCCTCTTCAAAAAAGCATTTTAAACCGTGGCGAAATAAAGCAATGCTATCTTCGCTGCGTGCTTGTACCACATCACCTTCGGTTCTGAGCGCTAAAGAATTGGGTAAGTATTCTTTAATCGCAACTGGATAATCATTCTCATCATGGGCCAGATACACAATACTAAAGCCACCCGCCGACAATAACTTGGCGATGGTGTAGTTCTGGAGTTGATAACCGCGTGCGAGCGGTTGATTGCTTGGAGTTGCCATCCGACTCTTTTCGTTATACTGATGTATCTGTTAATTTTGATTTCAGCTTGAGGGAATGTAAAGCTATTCCCTTTAAAGGAACCCTAATGATTTTAAGTATGACTGGTTTTTCCTCCATTCAGCGCGAATTGCCAGGTGGCACACTAAGTATTGAGCTGCGCTCAGTGAATCACCGTTTTTTAGACCTCACCCTTCGCACCCCAGAGGAGCTTCGCCCCCTAGAGGGAGGAATGCGCGAGCGCGTTGCTGCTAAATTAGCACGTGGCAAAGTTGAGTGCCGTGTTAATTGGAATGCCCGTGTCGGTGCCGAAGCCGCTTTACAACTTAATACTGAATTATTACAACAGCTTTTAGCTGCTGCTGCCGTGGCTAAGAAAATTGCACCACAGGCGTCAGAATTACAACTGGGCGAATTACTTCGTTGGCCAGGCGTGTTATCCGCCCAAGTTGCCGCGCCAGAATCGTTAGGCGCAGCCTGCTTAGAAGTGCTGGATGAAGCTCTCTTCGATTTTAGCGCCAGCCGTGGCCGCGAAGGTGAAAAGCTTAAAGCGCATTTGCTAGAACGCATTGCAGGTATGCAAACCATTGTTGATGAGATTACGCCGTTGATCCCGCAATTGGCGGCGGCTTATGAAGCGCGGATGAAGGCGCGTTTTCTAGATGCACTGGGCACCAATGACGATGAGCGCGTGCGCCAAGAAATTGTTATTTTTGCGCAAAAAATTGATATTGATGAAGAACTATCGCGCCTGAATGCCCATTTTAGCGAAATTCGTCGCATCTTAGAAAAAGGCGGCTCGGTGGGCAAACGCTTGGATTTCCTTATGCAAGAGCTGAATCGCGAAGCCAATACACTAGGCTCTAAATCCGTCAGCGCCGAAACCAGCCGTGCATCAATTGAATTAAAAGTACTGATAGAACAGATGCGTGAACAAATTCAAAATATTGAGTAAAGTCTTAAACCACATCTTAGCGCTTTAGTTAAATATGCAAAGCCCTGTAAATACAGGGCTTTGTTGTTTTTTAGATCTAAGCTATAAAACTCAGATAAATAGCAGGTAAGTTATGTATCGGGTTTTTCAAAAGTGCTGAGTGCAAATACTCGGGTCAGCTATGTGCTTGCCGCACCGCAGCTGGCGGCAGATCTGGGACATTTAAAATTGATGTGTGGTGGCGGTACATCCGAACTGCTGGAGCAACTGCTGTGCCGAATGCTGACAGAAGGCAGTTATGAAAAGCACCGCAAGCGTATTGCTGACCGCCTGCTGGAATCCGGGGGGCGGGTAGCGCAGTGGCTGGAACGTCTGGGCTGTGTTGCACTCTTTAGCGGTGGGATGTTTATCTGGGCACAGCTGCCAGAGGGTGAGGATGCTGAAATATTGGCAAGGAAGGGAATGGCTCAGGGGCTGCTGCTGGCTCCAGGCTCGCTGTTTAGCCGTCATCAGCGGTTTGCTCGCTTTATGCGATTTAATGTTGCATACAGTGATGATCCCCATGTGGAGCAGGCGTTTAGCGCATTGATAAGCAATGCTTAAGTCTGGTGCTTTAGCTTGAGGGCTAGAGCATAGTGATTAAAAAAGCCCCTGCTTGATTTACCCAAGCAGGGGCTTTTTTATCAACGGTGTGATGAGCAGGGCTGTTTTAAATTACAGATGAGGCAGAAGCATTACCTGATTTTTTTTGAACAACTGAAGCTGCTGAAGCTGCTGAAGCTGCGTGCTTTTTAGCTTGGGCTTTTTGCACAGCAGAAGCCGCAGATGCTACGTGTTTTTTAGTTTGGGTTTTTTGTACTGCAGAGGCCGCAGATGCTGCGTGTTTTTTAGCTTGCGCTTTTTGCACGGCTGATGCGGCAGATGCTGGTTTTTTTACATCTGCTTTGTGCACTGCTGATGCAGCAGAAGCGTGGTGTTTTGAATGTTTTGCTGGGGCCACCTTGGTGGCGTGTGTTTCAACTTTAATCGGAGTGGATGCAGATTCTGCTGCTACGCCAAAGGCGGTAGTTGCAACAAATACTGTGGTAGCGATAGTTTTGAGCAGTTTGTTCATGGTCTGGGTTCCTGAATTTAGGTCGGTAGTGAAGCGGACAAATTCAGTATCTACCCTCTGGATTCAGAGTTCGATGAGGCTTTAGTAGCGATGTGTAACCATCTGTTTTTTAATGCTTTTGGCATATGTTGATTGAATTACAAACTTACGTTTCGTCCAAAGTTCACCAGATCTGCAGCGGGTTTTAATGCATACAGCAGCGCCAACCTGCCACCTGATGACATTTTTTCATCGCTGATATCAAAGATGCCGGATTCCTCGATCCGGCGTATCAGGCTTTTGCGCTGCACTGGCTTTTCAATAATGGCTTGCGTCACCGATTTGAGTTGAAAGCGCTCTGGTGGGCAAAAAATCGGCATCATCGAACACAAGTTTTTTTGTTGCAGCCGATCCGCCCACTGATAGTCTTTGAGCGTATTGACAACTATATGGTTGGCACTTACTCTGCTGCTCCTTTCGCCATTCACATGGCAAAAGGAGCAGCATGCTTAGCTTTTCTACGATGCTCATTTTTTTAGCTGCCGCGCTGGCGCTGACTGCCACACCCGGCCCAGATATGTTGCTGATCGCCTCCTCTAGCGTTAGCCAAGGCAAAAGGGCGGGCTTTGCCACACTAGCGGGCATTATGGCGGGTACTTACTGCCACGCACTGGCGGCAGCTTTGGGCCTGTCACAACTCTTGTTACGCCTTCCCTTTGCTTTTGATTTACTGCGCTTTGCCGGTGCGGCGTATCTGCTTTATTTAGCATGGAAAACATTTCGCTCTAAGGCTACGGCCTTCTCTCCCAATGCCTCTATGCCAAAAATATCAGCCAAGCAGGCTTTTCTACGCGGGCTGCTGACCAATCTGTTTAATCCAAAAATGATGCTGTTTGTACTCGCCCTGTTTCCGCAGTTTGTAAAACCTGCAGCAGGGGCGGTGGCGGTGCAGATCATGCTGCTGGCGACGGTATTAAACCTGATTGGATTAATGGTGAATGGCGTGGTGATTTTTGCTGCGGGTAAATTAAGCAGCTTGCGATCCGATCGCCCATCCCCTTGGCCGCAATATTTCTTATCACTGGTGTTTGCTGGGCTGGGGGCACGGTTGATGATGTTGTAAATGTGCGATCGCATATTGCATATTTTTGAGCGGTGCCCTGATGGATAAATGTTCCTGATTATGTCTCTTGCTCAATCTCATTATAAATATCGTAGGGTGGGTGAAACCCGCGTATTTCTTCAGCATGGCTCGCGGGTTTCACCCGCCCTACACATTTAAAAACCAAGCCCAACACTCAAGAAACCCATCTGCGCAGAGTCTATTGAGCAAGAGACATAATCAGGTAAATGTTTAGCTTTGCGTGGGCACAAAAGCGTGCCCAGCCATAGATAATGGTGATGAGCTGATGGTTTTGTAGGGTGGGCAAGGCGCTTTATCTTGCCCACGCAGGTTGTTACCAAAAGGCTGGCAGAATGCGCGGGCTAGGGGGCTTCGAAGTAAATAAGGCTGAAGACGTAATGTTTTCTTTTTTGCTTAAAGGCAAGCATGTCGCTTTTGCACTCAGCCTATTGCACTATCTGGCGTAATTTATCAGACAGCCTGTAGTATAGAGCGGCGCCACTTGCATGGGCGGTGGCTTTCGCTTACGGGAGAATACAATGAATCAGTTGCAAAAGTTGCTGCTCGGTATCTGTGTTTTGGGCGCTCTACAGGCAGAAGCTGCCGCACCTATGGTTAAAACTTCGGCACCGGGGTTTTATAGGGTGATGCTGGGTGATTTTGAAATTACCGCGCTTTCAGATGGCACGGTGGCTTTGCCGGTGAATACCTTGCTTACTAAAATCAGCAAGGGCAAGATCGATAAGGAGCTGGCAAAGTCTTATTTAAGCAGCCCGCTAGAAACATCGGTGAATGCCTATTTGATTAATACTGGCGACAAACTGGTGCTGGTGGATACGGGGGCGGCCGGTTTATTTGGCCCGAACTTGGGGCATTTTATGGAAAACTTAAAAGCCGCAGGTTATCAGCCAGAGCAGATCGATGAAATTTATATCACCCATTTGCACGGCGATCATATGGGTGGGTTGATGGTGGGCGAGCAGCTGGCTTTTCCTAATGCTGTATTGCGTGTGGATCAGCGTGATATTGATTTTTGGCTAAGCCAAGCCAATATGGACGCGGCCCCCGAAGCGATGAAAGGTTTTTTTAAAGGTGCGGTGGCGTCAATTGGCCCTTGGGTTAAGGCGGGTAAGCTAAAGACATTTGATGGCAATACGGATTTAATCCCTGGTGTTAAGTCGGTCTCCACCTATGGGCATACTCCAGGGCATAGCATTTATATGGTAGAAAGCCGTGGGCAAAAGCTGGCGCTTTGGGGCGATTTAATGCACGTTGCCGCGGTGCAATTTGCGATGCCTGAGGTGACGATTCAGTATGATACGGATAGCAAGTCCGCCGCTAAGCAGCGCCAGCAAGCCTACGCCGACGCAGCAAAACAAGGCTATTTGATTGGCTCCGCTCATTTATCCTTCCCAGGGCTTGGGCATTTACGTAAGGTAGGCAAGGGCTATAGCTGGCTGCCAGTGAATTACTCGCCTATGTATGGTAAGTAAGCGATGTGAGTAAGAATAAGCCCGCTATTTTTTTGCCTTGGCCTAAAAGCAGCGGGTTTTTGCCCAGTCTGTTGGCTGCAACACATGGTGATTTTTGTATCTAAGCTCTCTTTTTCGGACTTATCTGTAAATGAAATATCTGGTCATTGGTCACCCTATTGCGCATAGCAAATCCCCGCAAATTCATCAGGCGTTTGCTGCTCAATTTAATTTGCTCGATTTTAGCTATGAGCGCTGTTTGGCTCCTTTAGATGGTTTTGCTGGGCTAGTGGCGCAGTTTGCAGAGGCAGGTGGTGCTGGGGCGAATATCACCTTACCGTTTAAGGAAGAAGCCTTTCGGCTGTGTACAAAGCTTACCGAGCGTGCCGCTGCTGCAGGCGCGGTGAATACCATCAAGTGTGTGGATGGCGTGCTGCTTGGCGACAATACCGATGGCGCGGGCTTGGTGGCAGATCTATTGCGGCATACCGGCTTAGCAGGCAAACGCGTTTTGCTATTGGGGGCTGGGGGGGCGGCGTGTGGTGTGCTGCTGCCTTTATTGGAGCAAATGCCGCAAAGCTTAACCATTGCCAATCGCTCTGTGGCGCGGGCGATGAGCCTTGCTGAAAAGTTTAGCGGCAATATAAAAATAATCGCGCAGGCTTTTGACGCTTTAGAGGGCGAATTTGATGTGATTATCAATGCCACTTCGGCAAGCTTATCTGGTGAGGCGCTGCCCTTAGCTGGCAGCATCTTTGCTAAGGATTGTGTGGCTTACGACATGATGTATGGCAAAGGTGAAACGCCGTTTATGGAGCAGGCCCGCTTAGCTGGAGCCTCACAATGCATCGATGGTTTAGGCATGCTACTGGGGCAGGCGGCTGAGGCATTTTATGTATGGACCGGTTTACGTGCGGATATCGTGCCCGTGTTGGCGGCAATGCGGGCGGCTTTGTAATGGCAAAACGATCCGTCGCTGGCTGGCTAGGCCGTGTGATATTGGGCGTGCTGGCGCTATTTTTGCTCTGGAATCTGTGGATTGTTGGTCATGTGTTGATGTGGAAATGGGTTAATCCATCGGCTACTTCTTTTATGAGCGAGCAGTTGGGGCAATTGCAGCAAAATAACCCAGATGCAGAGTTGCGGCATACATGGGTGCCCTATGCGCAGATCTCCCCAAATCTTAAACGTGCCTTAGTAGCGAGTGAAGACGCCAAGTTTTTAGATCATGAAGGTTTTGATTGGGAAGGGATTCAGGTGGCCTGGGAGAAAAACCTAAAGAAAGGCCGCATTGTGGCGGGAGGCTCGACCATTAGCCAGCAGCTGGCAAAAAACCTATTTTTATCGAGTGCCCGCAATCCGCTACGCAAAGTAGAGGAAGCCATTATCACCGTGATGCTAGAGGCCATTTTAGATAAGCGGCGTATTTTTGAAATCTATTTAAATGTGATTGAGTGGGGCAATGGCGTTTTTGGCGCGGAGGCAGCGGCGCGTTATTACTATAAAACCAGTGCCGCCCATTTAGGTGCAAGTCAGAGTGCTAAATTGGCCTCGATGGTAACCAATCCGCGTTATTTCGATAAAAACCGTAATGATCGTAAGCTTCTACGTAAAAGTAGCATCGTTTTACGCCGCATGCCCTATGCAGATGTTCCCTAGGCTTTATTAACCCTTAGCTTGCAGCTGAAAATCAAGAAGCGTTAGCGGCTAATGATTGCTAGCTTATCTCATTGTTTTATAAAATTTATATTTGATAATTTACTTTGAGCTGTGGGTTTTGAGGCGGCTTAAATAAAAAATATCCGTTGTTTTACTTACATTTATTTTAGATGTTATTATTTTGCAGTGTGTTTAGCTGACGTTTATATGTTATTAGTAGTCAGTTTAAGGTCAAATAGCTTGAGTAAGTGAGTTAAACAGAATACTCTGCATCAATCCTTCCTAATGACCTATCTCTATGGCACAACATGCTGAAATTAATAGCTTAATTGCTGAATGTGATCGCCTTGTTTATCTTGATCCCAGCCTAAGCCTGCAATACGCAGAAGAGGCTTATGCCTTGTTGGCGGGTTGTGATACCCCACTTCTTGTGCGAGTCACGCTTGCATACTCACGCTCTCTCGTTGCGTTTGGCCGATTAGAAGAATCTCTTGCTTGCTTGCTTAAAGCGCTCACGCAGGCCGAGGTGGAGAATCAACGATCCGTGCAAGAGGGCTTACTACAAGAGCTGGCCCTAAGCTATTACAGCATGGGCCAATATGAAGAGGCGGCAGAGTATTGGGCGGATTGCATTAATAGTACTGAGTTTTCTGCCGCAACAAAACTCAATGGGCATATTGGAATTGGCATGATTTACTTTGCCTATGGCCAGATTGAGCAAGCTTTAGCCCAGCATAAAATGGCAATTTCCTTACTAAATAATCAAATGCCCGCAATCAGCCATGCTCGGGCTTGGATAAATTTGGCGGCGAGTTATTTTAAATTAAAGCAATGGCATGAAAGCCAACATGCTTTAGTGATGGCCTATCCTTTTGCCCAAGGTGCTAATCATCAAGAATTTGTTGCTGAGATTTATCTATATATGGCGCAGATTGCCTTAGAAACAAATAACTTGGATGCAGCAAGGCATAAGCTGGCGCAGGCTAAGCGCTGCTGTAAGGTTTGGGCATGGGGCGAAATACAGCAGCAGTTATTGCAGGGGCGTATTTTTTTAGCCACAAGCCGTTTGGATGACGCAATTTATTATTTTAAACAAGCGCTGAAAAACGCCAATGAGATGGGGGCTAGTAAGCATATATTAAAGGCTTATCATTTACTTTCGATGGCTTACCAGCGTGCGGGAGATAAGGAAAACGCAGAGAATGCCTATGGTTGCTATCAAGCTGCCTGCGTGCGAGGTGACATCTCTAGTCAAGCAGAATGCTTACAAAAAATAAATAAATTACTGACATTTAAAAAGGATTGTTTGGAAATGCTGCACTGTGCATAGATTGTCATACCTACAAGTGTTAAGATAGGCATTGTAAACTAAATGTCAATTTGGTGTCATAATGCTTGCGTCCCCTGTTGATCAGCTCCTTCAGCGAGCTAAGCAATTAATTTCTTCCCGCAGCGTTGATTCTCTGGGGTTTGCGACGCAAGCGTGTGACTTGGCGGTAGACCTTGGTTGCCGTCTAAGTGAGGCCGCAGCCCTAACTGTTTATTCCAGCGTATTGCAGCTTTTTGGCCGACATCGTGAAGCAATCAAGATCTTAGATAAGGTTTTAGATATTGCAGAAACCGATGAGCTGGGCGTTTGGCGCGGGGAAGCCTTACAATTAATGGGAAGGCATACTTACACATTGGGCGAGTATGAAAGCGCTGCGAAATATTGGTGCCGCTGCTTAGAGCTCTCTACGCAAGCCATAGAAACCACCCAGCGTTTATGCGCCCACATTGGCTTGGGGCAGCTTTATTATGCTCATGAGCAATTTGAAGTCGCGCTTATTCATCATAAAATGGCGCAGGATTTAGCCAAAAAAGAGCATGATGCTAATTATCAAAGTATCTGTCTCATTAATATCGCAGTTGATCTTTACCGTTTAAATCGCCTAGATGATGCAATGTCAATTGCAAGACAAGCGCTGCCTTTGGTACGCGCCGAGGGTAATTATGAGCTAGAGGCCGAAGTTTATAGTGTGTTTGGCTTAATTCGATTAGAGCGTGGCGATATAGAGCGCGCTAGAATGAATTTTCTGGTAGCTTTAAAAATTAATCGCCTACATATCAATACTTGGAATGAAGCGGCTAATTTACTGGCTTTAGGGCGCTGCTCTTTAGCAGGGGGTGAATATGAAGCCGCGCTGGATGAATTACACCGCGCATTTACGGTAGCGGATGTCATGGAATCACAAAAATTATTAGCTGATATCCACGAAATATTTTCGCTCGTTTATCAAAAAATGAATTTTCCAGATTTACAAGAGCAGCATGAATTAGCACATAAAAAATTACGCGTGGTACTTTTAGAGCAATCCGCATCTGCACAGCTGCGCTCTATGGAGCTTGCATTATTAGTGCCGGGCTAAGCATGAGTATTCAATAAGAAAGATAGCCGTGGTTTCATTTAATACGATTTACCTTGATCTAATGGATTAGTATGTCCTAATTTGATGGTAGATTAATGTTAAGAGTAAAAGCGCTAGCATGCCTATTCATAATGCCATTGACGAAATAAATATCCGCGCCCGCCAGATGAGCTTGGTGAGCAAACAGGATGCGCTTCAGTTGGCAGAAACTGCGTGCCAGCTTGCCACTCAGGCCAAATATAATTTGGGCTATGCCCAAGGATTGCTTAATCACGCTTTAGCCTTGGCACAAAGCCCCTCGTTTGATGAAAGCATGGCTTTAATGCGGCATAGCTTATTGCTGGGTGAAGAGCATTCTTTCCGTGAGCATGTAGTGGATTGCTTGCAAGAAATTGCCGGTGCTTATTATGCACAATGCCAATATGATTTATCCTTACAGTATTGGTCTTATTGCTTGGATGTCTCCTTAAATATCGCTAATAATGAAGCATATATTCAAGCTCATATTGGCATAGGTCAAATTTACTTTTCCCATGATGATTTTCCAAGCGCATTAGAACACTATCAGCAAGCGGCTGACTATTTACCGAAAATTAATAATGATAAATTAACGGCCTCTTTATTGATTAATCTAGGCGGTGTGTATTTGCCGCTTATGCAATATGATAAAGCTTTATTATCTTTAAAAAATGGCTTGCGGCATGCTAAAACAGTGGATCATCTTGAGTATGTTTCAGAGTCTTTATGTTTGATTGGTCAGGTTGAATGGGCATTGGGGAAAAAAAATTCAGCATATAGTAATTTGCAAATGGCACTTAAGCTTAATCAAAAGTTAAATCATCAATGGGGTATTGCAGTTAATTTATTAGCTTTAGGGCGGATGAGCTTAGAGAAGGGGGATGATAAATTAGCTTTGAAATATTTATCCTTTGGTTTATCTAACGCTGCGCAAAGAAATGCCGTCAATTTGGTATTGCAATTTGAGCAATTGTTGGCGGAATTAGCGGAGCGGCGTGGCGATTACAAAGTGGCATTTATGCATTTAAAACGCTTTAGCTTGGGGCTACAAACGTTTAAAAATCAGCTTTCTCCTCATAAATTACATGCAATGAAAATGCAATTAGAAATGGAAAACGCGCGCTTAGAAAATGACGATTTACGCCGCCAGCGGGCAAGTCAGCATCGGGAAATCCAGCGGGTAGAGCGGCTCGCCAGTTACGATGGCTTAACGGGCATTTTAAACCGCCGTGGTTTAGAAGAGCAGGGTTGTGAGCTGTTTTTGCGCCAATCACAAAGCCAGAAGTCATTGTCTGTTTTAATGATTGATGTAGATCACTTTAAGCGGGTAAATGATCGTTGCGGGCATCCAGTGGGGGATAAAGTATTGCGGCAGATTGCGGCTTTACTTAAATCTGGCTGTCGGCAAGATGACTTGGTAGGGCGCTATGGGGGCGAAGAGTTTGTGGTGCTCTTGCCTAACCATGAAGGCGTGGCGGCCACCGAAGTGGGGGAGCGGCTGCGTAGCTTGGTGGATGCTTGGATTTGGTCGAGGATACATCCAGAGCTAAATATCACCATTAGCGTGGGCATTGCCAGTATTGTGGATGATGCTTCATTAGAAGCCTTGCTTAATCGCTCTGATCAATGCCTTTACCAAGCCAAGCAACAGGGGCGCAATCGGGTGGTGGTTTAAGCTCTGCTCTGGCTATTTTGGGGCTAGCTTTAAGCCGTTTATCTACGTTGTATTTTTCCTTAATATTCTTAAATCTAGATCTTATATAGGCAATGGCGCTAGAAATAGTTCGTTTTGTTGCATTACGGCTATTTTTTTACATTGGTGTATATCGCGGCTAAGCCATTAAAAACGGGTGTTTAAGGGGGGCTGGCGTATGCCCCCAAAAAAAATGGGGCTATAACAATGGGGGTTTTCCGATAAAATCAATCCTCCCATGATCCCGCAAGCCCTAAGAGTCCCCCATGGCCGAGCCTATTAATACTCCCATCCCTCCTCAGCAGCATGCTGCGCATGATCGTCTGCGCGAAATTCCTTACAACTACACCTCGTTTTCCGATCGTGAGATTGTGATTCGCTTGCTGGGGGATGATGCCTGGCAGGTGCTCGATGATTTGCGTCAACAGCGTAAAACCGGCCGCTCCGCGCGGATGCTGTTTGAAGTATTGGGGGATATTTGGGTTGTAAAGCGTAACCCTTATTTGCAAGACGATTTACTCGATAACCCCAAGCGCTTAAATATGTTGGCCGAGGCCATGCACCACCGTGTGCATGAGATCGAAAAACGTCGCCAAGAAAACACGCAGGTTGCGCTACTTATTGATCGCACCCGTGAGGCGGTAGAGTGCTTTGAGCGCGAGTTTATTGATGTGGCCCTGCTGCGCCGTAAAGTGCTCAAAAAAATGGGCCGCATTACCCGTAATGACAATATCTGCTTTGATGGCTTGGCGCGGGTTAGCCATGTAACCGATGCCACTGACTGGCGCGTGGAATACCCTTTTGTGGTGCTGGCCCCCGATACCGAAGAAGAAATGGCTCCCTTGGTGGCGGCCTGTATTGAGTTGGGTTTAACCATTATCCCGCGTGGCGGTGGCACGGGTTACACCGGTGGTGCTGTGCCGCTGACGGCGCTTTCTGCTGTGATTAACACAGAAAAACTCGACCAGCATAATGGGGTTGAATACCGTGAATTGCCGGGTGTTTCTGGCAAAGTAGCCACTATTCAGTGCGGCGCAGGGGTGGTGACACGCCGCGTCATGGAAACCGCCGAGGCGGCTGGGCTAGCATTTGCAGTTGATCCAACCTCGGCGGATGCATCCTGTATTGGCGGCAATGTGGCGATGAATGCTGGGGGTAAAAAAGCTGTGCTGTGGGGCACGGCGCTGGATAATCTGGTGAGCTGGAAGATGGTTGATCCAGACGGCAACTGGATGTTTATCGAGCGCATGGATCACAATATGGGCAAGATCCATGATGCCAAGCAAGCCACTTTTCGCATCCGCAAGTTTAAGCCAGATGGCAAAACGCTGATCAGCGATGAAAACTTAGTAATCCCTGGCAATAAGTTCCGTAAAGAGGGGCTAGGCAAGGATGTAACGGATAAATTCCTCTCTGGCCTGCCCGGTATTCAGAAAGAAGGCACCGACGGGCTGATTACCAGCGCTCGTTTTGTGCTGCACCGTATGCCAGCGCATGTGCGCACCGTTTGCCTGGAGTTTTTTGGTGAAGTCAGCCGCGCTGTGCCATCGATTGTAGAAATCAAAGATTATCTAGACGCGCATCCAAGCGTGCAGCTGGCAGGGCTGGAGCATTTAGACTGGCGCTATGTGCGTGCCGTGGGCTATGCCACCAAGGCCAAGGGCCATGGCCGGCCTAAAATGGTACTGGTAGCCGATTTAGTCTCAGATGATGAAAACGCCGTGGGTGAGGCTGCCAGCCATGTGGTGAAGTTGGCAAATGTGCGCGGTGGTGAAGGCTTTGTGGCGGTAACGGCCGAGGCAAGAAAGAAATTCTGGCTGGATCGCGCCCGCACGGCGGCGATTGCGCGCCATACCAATGCCTTTAAAGTGAATGAAGACGTGGTGATCCCGTTGCCACGGCTGGGTGAGTATTCCGACGCGATTGAGCGGATTAATATCGAGCTGTCTTTAAACAGCAAGCTGGATCTGCTGGATAAGCTGCAAGACTTCTTTGCCCACGGCCGCCTGCCTGTGGATGGGGGGGATGCACCGGTGAGTGCTGAAGAGTTTATTGGCGATCGGCGTGAAAGCGCACTGGCGCTGATTGAGAAATCACGCTTGCACTGGCAGTGGATTTTTGATCACCTAGATGACTCCTTTGAGCTATACCGCGCCACATTTCCGACTATGCCTTTAGAAAAAGAGCTGATTGGTGATGATATCCCACAAAGCGTGTTCCTTGCGCTGCGTGATTTTGTGCTGCGGGTGAGCTGGAAGCGCGAGTTGCTGGGCGAGCTGGAAACGCTGTTCTCTGGCCGCACGGATAAATCGATTATGGAGCTGGTGTTTGCCATTCAGCAAAAAGTGCTGAAAGGCCGCACTTGGGTTGCGCTGCATATGCACGCTGGCGACGGCAATGTGCACACCAATATTCCCGTGAATTCAGACGACTATGAAATGCTGCAACGTGCGCATAAAGCGGTGGCGCGGATTATGGGCGTGGCCAGAAACCTGAATGGGGTGATCTCGGGCGAGCACGGCATCGGCATTACCAAGTACGAGTTTTTAAGTCGAGAAGAGCTGCTGCCCTTTGAGGCCTATAAAAAGCGGGTAGACCCGAACGGCCACTTTAATAAGGGCAAGCTGATGCCGGGGGCGGATTTATCCAACGCCTATACGCCATCATTTAGCTTGCTGGGTGCTGAGTCGCTGATCTTAGAAGCATCCGATATCGGTGAGATCAGCAATAGCGTCAAAGACTGCCTGCGCTGCGGTAAATGTAAGCCAGTGTGCAGCACACACGTGCCACGGGCTAATTTGCTCTACAGCCCACGCAATAAGATTCTGGCAACTGGCTTACTCACCGAAGCGTTTTTATACGAAGAACAAACGCGCCGTGGCGTGTCGCTCAAGCATTTTGATGAGCTAGGAGACGTGGCCGATCATTGCACGGTCTGCCATCGCTGCTTAAATCCTTGCCCGGTTAATATCGACTTTGGCGATGTTTCGGTGGCTATGCGTAATTTCTTGCGCAAAGAAGGCAAAAAGAAATTTAACCCGATTACCGCACTGGGCATGGGTTTCTTAACCATCAAAGACCCTGCCACTATCAAGTTGATCCGCAAAGTGACTATTGAGTGGGGCTATAAAGGCCAGCGGCTGGCGCATGCCATCGCCAAACGCATGGGCCTGCTCAAGCCTGCCTTAAAAGCGCCGCCTGCCACGCTGGGCAAGGCTTCGATTAAAACGCAGGTGATTCATTTTATTAATAAGCCCATGCCAGGTGGCCTACCTAAAAAAACCGCCCGCGCCCTCCTTGATGTGGAAGATGCAAGCACGGTGCCAGTGATTCGTGATCCGCAAAGGATGAATGAAGAGCAGGAATCGGTGTTTTACTTCCCAGGCTGCGGCTCAGAGCGCTTATTTAGTCAGGTGGGCCTCGCCACCCAAGCCATGCTCTGGCATGTGGGCACCACCACCGTGCTGCCGCCGGGTTATCTGTGCTGTGGCTACCCGCAAACATCGGGCGGTGAGAAAGACAAGGGCGACAAGATCACTATGGATAACCGCGTGTTATTCCACCGCCTTGCCACCACGCTGAATTATCTTGATATCAAAACGGTGATTGTGTCTTGCGGCACCTGTATGGATCAGCTGCAAAGGTATCAGTTTGAGCTGATCTTCCCCGGCTGCCGCCTCTTGGATATTCACGAATATCTGCTGGAAAAAGGCGTGAAATTACAAGGCGTAAGCGGTGAGCGTTATATGTACCACGAGCCATGCCACACCCCGATGAAGACGTACAAAGGTATCGATGTGGCGAACCAGCTGATGGGCGAAAAAGTGGAGCTGAATGATAGGTGCTGCGGCGAATCAGGCACTTTTGGCGTATCCAAACCGCAAATCGCCACCCAAGTGCGCTTCAGAAAAGAAGAGGAAATGAAAAAAGGTGCAGACAAATTACGCGCCGAATCGGGCGTGCTGGTGGATAAAGCTGGCAAACCTGCGCCCGTAAAAATCCTCACCTCCTGCCCATCCTGCCTGCAAGGCTTAAGCCGCTACAACGACGACGCAGGCACCACCGCTGATTACATCGTGGTAGAAATTGCTAAAACGATACTTGGTGAAAACTGGATGCCAGAATACGTGGCAAAAGCTAGAAATGGCGGGATTGAGCGGGTGTTGTTGTAATTTAATTAAATGGGCACGAAATATCGTGCCCATTTTTTATGGCTCTATAGGGCATAATAAGTTTGGATTTTTTTTTAAATGCACTATGCCGTATCAGGGGGGTAAGAAGTCTATTGGCAATTCGAGCGGGCCAGTGCCCTTGAAAAATGCATATTGACTGCATTTTTTAGTGGTCATATGAAAATACTGGTCCACCAAAAAATGAGAAATATAGCGCTTGTAATTAATATTTTCCCTGAATTTCTTTTAAAATGAAATATGCCAATCATCAGCATCCCAATAAGAGTAATGCTTGTTATTGGCCAAAATGCAGTGAATATCATTGGCACTAGGCAAGTGATACCACAATCAACTAAAGGAAATTGACCTGTCATAATTTAATTTTTAGTTTTTTATATTGAAAAAAATAAATTAACCTAAATTTGTAAATAATTTATAGGTTAATTTTCATAAACATAAATCAAAATGCTAATGATCTGATTTAGGATTTTTAGCGCTAGCAGTTGGCGTTTCTGGCCCAGAACTGTCATTTAATGCAACATAAATAATAAATAGTACACTTAAACCTGTGTTTGCCATCGGTATAAGTACTGCTCCCAATCCTGCACCATAGCCTCCATCTGAGCCTGAAAATATAGCAATCCCCATTAATGGAGATAATATAATTCCATTAAAAATGAGTAGCCATATTTCAGAAGATTTATTTTTTTGTTTTTTTATGCTCCATTTGTGAATAATTAAATTAATTATAAAACCTGGAATGGTAATCATCAACCAAGCAAATTGCATATTCATCTTTACCTTATTCTTGAATCAGTGATCATACGTCTTAATCAAGCCGATCGGGCCAGCCAAACCACAAGGTGAACAAAGAAGTACTCCAGCCAGCGGGTGCACACATAGCTGTTGTGTAGCAGCTTTCTATGCATTCCAAGCGAGTGTCCAAGTATAGCGTAGCGGCTGTTGTGACCAAAAGCATGGACAAGGCATCAATAGAAAAAGTCAGCGCACCGCCAACCTCGGCAAGCAGAAAGTGCGTTGCAAGCCAAATCGACTTAGCTGGAGCCTACTTGCCCCCCTACATCTGGGTTTGTGGCGGAATCAATCAGGAAGATACTGGAGTTCAGTGTCTAAAGCCTGTTCCAGTTTTATGCCACTGAATAAGCCTTGCGGGCTAAAATAAGTGCCACCCCGCTTGATGGATGGTTAGCCCTGTGGGGACTTCTCACTCTTTGGCAATCTCGGATCCATATGATCCCAATGCTGAGCACTGGACACGTAGAAATCCAGTCGGGGATTAAACATCGACGCATCATCGAGCGTGCCAGCCTTAATACCGAGCACACCAGGCATCATCTCCAGCTTGGTAAAAAGCTGTGATCTGCAGCTTGGGCAGAAGCCTCGCTCAATAAAACGGCCGGAATCGCCTGTTGACCGAAAGTACTTTGGTGCGCCACTGATGGAAACACTGGCCTCAGCAAAAAACATTGCAGGCGTGAACGAGCCCCCCGAACTTCTCTGACAGTCCTTACAGTGGCAGTTGCCTGAGAAAGCAGGCTCTGAATCGCTTTCATACCGTACTTCGCCACAAAGGCAAGCGCCCGCATATTTTGATTTCATATTGAGTGCTTCTTGATGGTTGAGTAATTTAATATTTTGGCCAATGAAATAATTTCTAGGGTCTGACCATATTGATTTTTAATTAATCAGTGGCAATAGGTAGGGGGATTACCATCCAAGAAATTATATCGAGGTATTGCCCGCCAAGCCTTGTATATAAATTAGGGAACCTCGAAAAACCCATCTGATCTCATAATACTGCGTTGCGCATTAAAAAAATCTCCTTACATATCAAGCATATGCAGCGTCGATTTTTTTAATACGCGCCTTGTCTTATTTAGAAATATAGGTTTTTCGAGGCCCCCATTAATACAATCAAATACCTCGATAGGTATGACGGGTTAGCCGAAGGCGCGCTCCAAAACAACTTCCCTTGGGGAATAAGCCCGCTCTCACAAGCTCATATCAGTTATGCGGGATTTTTAGCCAACTTTTCTAGCTTTCATTCTTACATTCATACCGCAGAACCTTTTGGCATGAATTTCTCTCATGCTATTGCTGAGAAAGGATCATTTTCGTTCATGTGCTGATTCAGGTATAAATCAGACTGCACTCTTAACCAATAGACGATATTGTAGTTGATTCTGATTTGTATCATTAGGCAAAAATCAGAAAAGACTGGGAATACGATCGTCTGGGATGATCCGAAAAAAATTGGAAAGTCCAAAAAGAGCATGAAATAAATTCAGGTTTTATCTCAGAAATTAGGATACCAGATCATAATGAGTAAAGAGTTTACATTTACAATTAAGAGTATTAGTTTTGATGAGAACTATCAGCCCTCAGACAATACGCGTATCACAACTAATTTTGCGAATTTGGCTAGAGGCGAGCATCGCCAAGAGAACCTGCGCAACACCTTAATGATGATTAATAATCGTTTCAACGACTTGGCGCATTGGGATAACCCTAAAGCCGATCGTTATGCTGTCGAACTTGAAATCATTTCAGTTGAGTTGAATATTGATGCTGAAAGCAGTAGCAAAGGTTTACCTTTAATTGAAATATTGAAAACGAATATTGTTGATCGAAAAACGAATGAACGCATTGCCGGTATTGTAGGTAATAACTTTTCCTCTTATGTGCGAGATTATGATTTTAGCGTATTACTGTCAGAGCATAATAAGAATCAACCCCAGTTTAGCACTCCAGAAAATTATGGTGAGCTGCATGGAAAACTCTTTAAAAGTTTCGTAAATTCTAATGCTTACAAAGATAGTTTTAATAAAAAACCTGTGATCTGCTTAAGTGTTTCAAGTAGTAGAACCTATGAACGTACTGAAAACCAGCACCCTGTATTAGGCATTGAATACATCCAAGATGAATATTCTCTAACTGATGATTATTTCAAAAAAATGGGCTTGCAGGTTCGCTATTTCATGCCTGTGAATAGTGTTGCACCGTTGGCATTTTATTTTTCGGGTGATTTGCTGGCTGATTACACGGATCTGGAGCTTATTGGCACCATCAGTACGATGGGGGCATTCCAAAAGATTTATCGACCTGAAATTTATAATGCAAATTCTACAGCAGGAAAATTTTATCAACCTAGTTTGAAGCATCAGGATTATTCATTAACTCGAATTGTTTATGATCGAGAAGAACGTAGCCGACTAGCGATTGAGCAAGGAAAGTTTGTTGAAGAGCAGTTCATCAAGCCATATAAAAATATTCTTGAAGAATGGGCTGCTGATTGCATTCTTTAATTAAAATACTGGATTATTTGCCATGAAAATACTATTACCGACTTCAACTGCTGGCAGTTTACCGAAACCCTCTTGGCTGGCCGAGCCAGAGAAACTTTGGTCACCTTGGAAATTGCAAGATCAGGAATTAATTGACGGCAAACAAGATGCTTTACGTTTGTCACTGCAAGAACAACTACACGCTGGTATTGATATTGTTAGCGATGGTGAGCAAACGCGCCAACATTTTGTCACTACATTTATTGAGCATCTCAGTGGTGTTGATTTTGAGAAGCGTGAGACCGTTAGAATTCGTAATCGCTATGATGCAAGCGTACCCACCGTGGTTGGTGCTGTGGCGCGACTAAAACCAGTTTTTGTTGAAGATGCCAAGTTTCTTCGTCAGCAAACCAATCAGCCGATTAAATGGGCTTTGCCTGGCCCGATGACGATGATCGATACGCTTTATGATCGCCACTATAAAAGCCGTGAAAAATTGGCTTGGGAATTCGCTAAAATTCTTAATCAAGAGGCCCGTGAATTAGAAGCCGCTGGTGTGGATATTATCCAATTTGATGAGCCTGCATTTAATGTATTTTTTGATGAGGTAAATGATTGGGGTATTGCTACTTTAGAAAGAGCAATTGAAGGGCTTCAATGTGAAACTGCAGTGCATATTTGCTATGGTTACGGCATTCAAGCCAATACCGATTGGAAAAAGACTTTGGGTTCAGAGTGGCGCCAATATGAAGCCGCTTTCCCAAAACTGCAAAAATCTAATATCGATATCATCTCACTAGAATGTCAAAACTCGCATGTTCCAATGGATCTCATTGAACTCATTCGAGGGAAAAAAGTGATGGTCGGTGCGATTGATGTGGCAAGCCATACCATTGAAACGCCCGAAGAAGTCGCCGACACGCTCCGAAAAGCACTTCAGTTTGTTGATGCGGATAAGCTCTATCCTTGCACCAACTGCGGTATGGCGCCTTTACCGCGTGAAGTCGCAAGAGGCAAGCTCAATGCTTTAACTGCTGGCGCGCAAATCGTCCGCAAAGAGCTCTCGGCCTAAAGCATGATGCAGGGTTAGCTTTTACGCTTGGATATTTCTCATCAGGCCGGTAACCCTCATTTCAAGCAAAAATAAATATCAATTCTTATCAAAACTTATTCAGATGATCTGCCTACGCGCCTCAATAGCATGTGCTACCGCTAAATCTAAAGAAGTACGATTCAATTTAGGAACAATATAATGGTTGAAGCAACGGACTTCAGAAGTGCAATGTCGTTGTTAAGCGGTGCGGTTAATGTCGTTACCACGACAGGGGCGTCTGGTCATCATGGATTCACTGCATCTGCGGTTTGTAGTGTCACGGATACACCGCCAACATTATTGGTCTGTATGAATAGAGCGGCAAGGTCACATACTCATTTTATAGAAAATAAAATTTTAACCGTGAATGTTTTAGGTGCACATCATCAGCATATTTCCAGCGTATTTTCATCCAAATTGAGTTCAGCAGAGCGCTTTGAATATGGAAATTGGACTGAATTAAAAACGGGAGCGCCTGTTTTAGATGATGCTTTGGTGAGTTTTGATTGTCAGATTGAGCAAACTCAAGAAGTCGGTACACATACTATTTTTATTTGCCATATTGTCGCTATTCAACAAAGTCAACATGATCAGGGATTGGTTTATTTTAATCGTGCTTATCATCATGTGGGTCAGGCCGAAATCGCTTAAACCCAATTTTTACTTAATAGGTAATGATCAGGAATGGTCGAGCCAGCTTCGGCCTGTTTTAAAATCGCCATAATCTGGCATTATCAATTGCCTACGGCTTTCATGTAAAAGCTACTTAAAAACTGCGATAAAATTCTACTTAAAAATGAGCTGATTTTGTGTGGGGATTACCTAAAGACCTATATAAAACCCATAAAAAAACCCGCAAAAGCAAAGCTTTCTGCGGGTTTTTTTTATCTAAGCCTGCACAAAACAGGCGTCAGATATTACAAGCTGTAGTACATATCGAACTCAACTGGGTGAGTGCTCATGCGGATGCGGTTTACTTCTTGCATCTTCAATTCGATATAGCTGTCGATCCAGTCATTACTGAATACGCCGCCACGAGTCAGGAACTCGCGGTCTTTATCCAGCGCGTCTAGTGCTTCATCGAGTGATGAGCAAACGGTAGGGATCAGCTTGTCTTCTTCTGGTGGCAGGTCATACAGATTTTTGTCTGCAGGATCGCCTGGGTGAATCTTGTTTTGCACGCCATCTAGGCCAGCCATCAACAGGGCTGAGAAGCACAGGTATGGGTTAGCCAATGGATCTGGGAAACGCGCTTCAATGCGGCGGCCTTTGTCTGACGATACGTGTGGAATACGGATCGAAGCAGAGCGGTTGCGTGCAGAGTAAGCCAGTTTTACAGGGGCTTCGTAATGCGGAACCAGACGCTTGTAGCTGTTTGTGCCTGGGTTGGTGATCGCATTCAGTGCTTTTGCGTGCTTGATGATACCGCCGATGTAGAACAGGGCGAATTCGCTCAAACCTGCGTAGGCATTACCTGCAAACAGGTTTTTGCCGTCTTTCCAAACCGATTGGTGCACGTGCATACCGCTGCCGTTATCGCCAACGATAGGCTTAGGCATAAATGTGGCAGTCTTGCCGTATTGGTCGGCTACATTGTGCACCACGTATTTCAGGATTTGAGTCCAGTCTGCGCGTTGTACCAAGGTGCTGAATTTGGTGCCGATTTCATTCTGGCCAGCGTTCGCCACTTCGTGGTGGAACACTTCAACAGGCACGCCTAGCTCTTCCAAGATCAGTACCATAGTGGCACGGATATCTTGGTGGCTATCGACAGGAGGAACTGGGAAGTAGCCACCTTTCAGGCGTGGACGGTGGCCTTTATTGCCGCCTTCTACTTTATTTGCAGTCGCCCAAGCGCCTTCGTCGGATTCAATTTTGTAGAAGCAGCCTGATAAATCGGAGCCAAAGCGGATGCCATCAAAAATAAAGAATTCTGGTTCAGGGCCAAAGTAAGCCGTGTCACCCAAGCCTGTGGCTTTCAGGTATTGCTCAGCGCGCTTAGCTACCGAGCGTGGATCACGGTCGTAACCCTTACCAGTATCTGGCTCTACCACGTCACATGTCATAAACAATGTTGGTTCGTCGTAGAAAGGATCGATATTGGCGGTTGATGCGTCTGGCATCAGCAACATGTCAGATGCTTGAATGCCTTTCCAGCCAGCAATAGAAGAGCCGTCGAAAGCATGGCCCGTTGTGAACCATTCTTCGTCCACTACGTGCGAAGGAACAGTAACGTGCTGTTCTTTGCCCATAGTGTCGGTGAAACGCAAGTCAACGAATTTAAGGCCGTTTTCTTGGATAAGGTTGAGAACGTCGGCTACCGCCATCTTGAATTCTCCAAATTTTAATTGCATGAAGGTGAAAGGACAAAGCATCTGGCTTTGCGGAATTAAGATTTCATTCAGCAATAACCATGCCAACATAAAGAGCGTGTGATTCTATTGTGCCATAAACCTAAGGGCTGCTGAGGTTTGATTCTGCGCAGCTGCGCTTCAAACGTCAACAAGCTGGCACTAAGCTTAAAGGCTCGCTAACCTAGGGTAATTACTTATGCACCATTATGGTGACTAAAATACACTGTGCGAGCTTTTTTGGTGCGGTGCTCATGGCGTTTTGTTTTAAATGCTTATTCCTAGGTCATGCAAGAAATCTGCTGTATTAATTTTTTGTTAATTAAGCGCCTGCTCATGCGATTAAACCACGGTGATTTGGTTCATTCATGGCCAGTATCGATGTTGTGCAGTGTTTAAAAAAAGATGAGCTGTAAAACTGAGCAGGGCGCAGCAAGCAGCGCCCGTACTGAGTTTATAAAATCGTTGGAAAAAACTTTGGCGTGGTTTTGCTGTTTTTAAGAGGGGGAGCAGTGAGCTAAGGTTCATTTTTATTTGGCTAAGTCGCTTTGCTAGGGCACTACATTTACTTAATCTGTCCCACATCTAGCCGCACAATCTGATTGTTTTCTACCTTAAAGTGCATATAGGTATTGAACTCACCCCAGCGATCCGTGTGGAAAAAACCGTAAACGCTGAACCCTTGATTATCTTCTTTATCGATACGTTTAAAGTAGCCACGCGATTTGCCTAGTACGATATAAGCACGTAAGCGGCCAAATATTTCGCTGTCTGACCACTGAATAAAGTCCCTCTCCTTGCCTTCGTCACTGATGACGGCCTTGGGGGAGAAGAGTTTCATCCAGCTTTCGCGATCGTTATCGCTCATGGCTTTTACGGCTGATTTTACCAGTGGGTTGCTGAGTTTATCCAAGCCTTCGATGCTTTGTGCTTGGCTGAGCGGGCTGTGCACAATACTGACCAATAACAGCAAGGGCAGAGGGAGTCGCATGGTGGATCCTTAGAGTGTGAGTACGCTAAAGAGCCAGCTGCTGGCGCTTTGGTGGCCATCTAAATGACTGATGTTATGCAGCAAGATCAAAAAATACGCCGTTTACTAACAAAGCACGAACAGACGATTACCTTTTTGCTTGATCCGCTTCTGTTCGTGCATTGAGTGTTTTTCGTGGACAAATAGTCTTTGTGTATAACACCCGTTCATTAGCGGGTGGTAAAGCCACCATTGGCAAAAATAGTCTGGCCGTTAACCCACCAGCCTTCGGTCACCAAAAATTTAATCAAAGGCACGATGTCTTGGATTTCAGTTAAGCCCGATTGATTAAAAGCGCTTAAATCTGCCGATGTTTTTAAGTAAGCCACGGCTTCTGGGGTTTCTTGAGCATAAAAGAACGGTGTATCCATTGGGCCTGGGCCCACTGCGGTAACAGAAATACCACGAGCACCAAATTCTTTGGCTGCCGCGCGGGTAAAGTGCTCAACGGCGGCTTTGGTGCCCGCATAAGTTGAGTAATAGCCGGTGTAGGCGGCAAGCAGCGAGGTCACGATGGTGCAGATCTTGCCGTTGTCGTTTAAGTGCTTGCCTGCTTCGCGGATAAAGAAAAATGCCGCCTTGCTATTGATATTACTCATCTCATCGAATTCTTCTTCGCTGACATCCATAATGGCTTTTTTGAGCACTTTGCCAACGGTATTGATGGCAATATCTACGCCGCCAAAGCGTTTTACCGCTTCATCAAACAAAGCCACGCAGTTGGCTGCCTTGCTTAAATCACCCTGAATGGCAAAGGCTTTGCCGCCGATGGCTTCAATCGCTGCCACGGTTTCTGCTGCCGCAGCTGCAGTTGCATCACTATTGTAGTGCACCACAATAGATGCGCCTTCGGCGGCTAAAGTGCGGCTGATTAATCCGCCGAGGTTTTTTGCGCCACCTCCAATAACAACAACTTTTCCTGCGAGTGATTGTGTAGACATTGCTGCATTCCTTTTATTAAGTAGGATCTGAAAGTGTGCTTTCAGAAGAAGTGAATGCAGTATGCTGCGCCGATCGCGATGGATAAATACGGCTAAAATGAAAACACTATTTTGTCTGGCAAAACAATCGGAGCCTCAGTGGACTTGATTCAAGCAATGCGCCTGTTTGTGCAAATTAGCTATAGTGGTAGCTTTACCCGTGCCGCCGAACTGATGCAGCTATCGCGCCCCGTGGCCTCGACTACATTGCAGCAGCTAGAAAGCCATCTGGGGACGCGCTTATTAAGCAGAACCACTCGCCATTTAGAGCTCACTGGCGATGGCCGCAGCTATTATCTGCACTGTCAGCGCCTGCTGGGTGATATCGATAAAACGGTGCAATCATTTAGGGAGTCAGGCTGCCAGGGCTTGCTGCGGATTGATGTGCCCACGCGGATTGCTCGCAACTTATTAACCCCCAATTTGCCTGCGTTTTTTCAGCGTTACCCAGAAATTCGCCTTGAAATGGGGATAAGTGACCATGTGATTGATCTGCTGCGTGAAGGGGTGGATTGCGTGCTGCGGGTGGGGGCTTTACGTGAAGAGCGCCTAGTGGCGAAGCCTTTGGGCTATTTCCCACAGGGCAATTACGCCAGTCCTGCGTATATCCAAAAATGGGGAATGCCTGACACGCTGGATGGCTTAAAACAGCATCAGTTGGTAGGCTATAGCCGCGAGTTAAATGGCCAGGATGCGGTATGGGAATACACAGAAAAAGGTGAAAACTGCAGCTTAGCAATGGCTAGCCAGATCACGGTGAATAATGCAGAAAGCTATATTGCCTGTGGCCTAGCTGGGCTTGGGCTGATTCAGGAGCCCTCTTATGATGTGGTGCAGCATCTTGCTGCTGGAGAGCTAGTCGAAGTTTTGCCGCAATATCAAGCTGCAGCGCTCGCTGTAGCGGTGCTTTATCCATATCAACGTAATAGCTCGCAACGGGTACAGGCCTTTGTAGAGTGGCTTGAACATGTTCTTGCCGAGCAATTGCCCAAGCTTTGTTTTATTCCCGCTGCCTAATGCTTCATGAAATCCGGCGCTTAAGGCTATAATCGCGGGTTAATCTATGAACGACTGAGCCCTTTTCCCATGAGCACCACGCCTAAAGAACTCGCAAAAAGTTTCGAACCCGCTGAGATCGAAAGCCGCTACTACCCAGAATGGGAAAAAGCTGGTTACTTTCAGCCGAATATGCAAGCTGCTGAATCGTTCTGCATTCAGCTACCGCCACCCAATGTGACAGGTACTTTGCATATGGGCCATGCCTTCAATCAAACGATTATGGATGGCTTAACTCGCTACCACCGCATGAAGGGTGAAAATACCCTGTGGCAGCCCGGTACCGATCACGCGGGTATTGCTACGCAAATCGTGGTGGAGCGCCAGCTGGATGCGCAAGGCATTAGCCGCCATGAATTAGGCCGCGAGAAATTCGTAGAAAAAATCTGGGAATGGAAAAAAGAATCCGGTGCCACCATCACCCAGCAAATGCGCCGCATGGGCGCATCGGTGGATTGGAAGCGCGAATACTTCACCATGGACGAGCAATGCTCGGGTTCGGTGACCGAAGTATTCGTTAGCCTGTTTGAGCAGGGCCTGATTTACCGTGGCAAGCGTTTATCTAATTGGGATCCAAAATTAGGCACGGCCATCTCTGACCTCGAAGTGGTTTCCGAGGAAGAAGAAGGCCATATGTGGCATATCAAATATCCGGTTGTGGGCAGCGATGAATTTATCGTGGTGGCCACCACGCGTCCTGAAACCCTACTGGGCGACGTGGCGGTAGCGGTTAACCCAGATGACGAGCGCTTTAAGCATCTGGTGGGTAAAACACTGCAATTACCGCTAACCACCCGTGAAATCCCTGTGATCGCCGATGATTATGTGGACGCGGCCTTCGGTACTGGTTTTGTAAAAATCACCCCCGCACATGATTTTAACGATTACCAAGTGGGTAAGCGCCATAACACCCAGCTGATTAATGTAATGAGCTTGGAAGCGACGATTCTGCCTAAGGCGCAGGTATTTAGCTTTGATGGCGATGCACTGGGCAGTATTGATCTGCCTGCTGCCTACGCTGGCATGACCGCCCCTGATGCGCGTAAAGCCATGCTGGCCGATCTGGATGCGCAGGGCTTATTGCTAGAGACCAAAAAACACAAGCTGATGGTGCCACGCGGTGATCGTACTGGTTCGGTGATCGAGCCTTTACTGACTGATCAGTGGTTTATGGCCATGAGTAAGGCCGATGAAACCGGCCAAAGCATCACAGAAAAAGCCCTGCAAGCTGTGGCAGACGGCGAAGTTAAATTTGTGCCAGAAAACTGGGTAAACACTTACAACCAGTGGCTGAATAATATCCAAGACTGGTGCATTAGCCGTCAGCTATGGTGGGGCCATCAGATCCCAGCTTGGTACGATGAAGATGGCAAAGTTTATGTCGCACGTAATCAGGCGGAAGCCGAGGCACAAGCGCCGGGCAAAACCCTGCGCCGCGATGTGGATGTGCTGGATACTTGGTTTAGCTCGGCACTGGTGCCGTTCTCTACTTTGGGCTGGAAGCCGGGGCAAAGCACGCCTGAGCTAGATGCTTTCTTGCCATCATCGGTACTGGTGACCGGCTTTGACATTATTTTCTTCTGGGTAGCCCGGATGATTATGATGACCAAACACTTCACCGGCAAAGTGCCGTTTAAGCACGTGTATATCCACGGCTTGGTGCGGGACGGCGAAGGCCAGAAGATGTCTAAATCGGAAGGTAATGTGCTGGATCCGGTGGATTTGATTGATGGGATTGATCTAGAAACGCTGCTAGAAAAACGTACCTCCGGCCTGCGCCGCCCAGAAACCGCGCCTAAAGTAGCGGCCAAAACCAAAAAAGAATTCCCAGAAGGCATTCCGGCTTTTGGTACGGATGCACTACGCTTTACCTTTGCATCACTGGCTACCTTAGGCCGCAGTATTAATTTTGATCAGCATCGCTGCGAAGGCTACCGCAATTTCTGCAATAAGTTATGGAACGCCACCCGCTATGTGTTGATGAATGTGGAAGGCAAAGACGTAGGCCAAGATGAATCGTTGCCGCTGCAATACAGTTTTGCGGATCAGTGGATGATAGGCCGCTTGCAGCAAGCTGAGCATGATGTATCGGTTGCGCTAGATACCTTCCGCTTCGATCTGGCCGCGCAAGGTATTTATGAGTTTGTTTGGAACGATTACTGCGATTGGTATATCGAGCTAGCCAAAGTGCAATTGCAATCGGGCAATGAAGCAGAGCAGCGCGCCACCCGCCGCACCTTGGTGCGCGTGCTAGAAGCCACACTGCGTATGGCTCACCCAATCATTCCGTTTATCACCGAAGAGTTGTGGCAAGTGGTAGCACCGCTGGCCAATGCCAAGACCACAGAATCGATTGTGGTGGCCGCATGGCCGGTGGCTGATTTAAGCAAGGTGAACGAAGCGGCCAATGCTCAGGTTGATGTGCTGAAAGCGCTGGCCTTTGCAGTGCGTAATCTGCGCGGTGAAATGGGCTTATCGCCATCGCAAAAAACACCGCTACTGCTAGAAGGCGGAGACGAGCTGCAGCAGTACGCCGCTTACTTGATGCCGCTGGCTAAGCTTGCCAGCGTGAGCATCGTTGCCAAACTGCCAGAAGACGACGCACCCGTTGCCGTAGCAGGCAGCACACGTTTGATGCTGAAGGTGGAGATTGATAAAGCAGCGGAATCGGCGCGTTTAACTAAAGAAATCGGCAAGCTGGCGGATAATTTAGAAAAAATCAAAGCTAAGCTAGAAAAACCAGGTTATCTGGATAAAGCCCCTGCACATCTGGTTGAAAAAGACCAAGCGCTGGTGCTAGATCAAACCGAGAAACTGGCTAAATTGCAAAGCCAGCTGGTGAAGTTGCAATAAAAATGAGATCAATCGTAGGGCGGGTGCAAGCCGCGAGCAGCGCTGAAAAACGGCGGCTTGCACCTGCCCTACGATGCTTCAAGCATACACAGGCTGCTTTGTTCAGCCTGTTTTTATTGATCAATAATGGCCATATGCGCCTGTTGATTAAAAGCAGTTTATTAAGGAAATAACCATGATTAACAACGATATTCTACGCAGCGTGCGTTATATGCTGGATTTAAGCGATGCCCATATTGTGGCTATTGCCAAGCTGGCTGATTTTGATATCAGTAAAGAAGACGTAGCCGCTTTTTTGAAAAAAGAAGATGAAGAAGGCTATTTGGAATTCAGCGATGAGGCGATGGCTTATTTCTTAGATGGCCTCGTGTTCCATAAGCGCGGTAAAGATGAAAGCCGCCCAGCTCAGCCGATTGAATTGCCGATGAGCAATAATATGGCGCTGAAAAAACTGCGCGTGGCTTTTGAATTAAAAGAAGAAGATATGCACAGCATTTTGGCTGCGGCAGGCTTTGATGTATCCAAACCAGAGTTAAGTGCCTTATTCCGTAAAAAAGATCATAAGCACTATCGCAGCTGTGGCGATCAATTACTCAGAAACTTTTTAAAAGGTTTAACCCTGCGTTTGCGTGGCTAAATTGTTGTTGCATGGTACTCAGCCCTAACACTAAGCATTTATAAGGTGGGCAAGGTAAAGCGCCCTTGCCCCCTATACCTATTTATCCTGCTCGCTGTTGCTATCTCAACCCCCCATATTCCTGCCAACCTCAAATGGCTTGATCAATGAAAACTCTAAATATTATCGGCCCAGGCCGGCTTGGCAAATCATTAGCGCGTTTAGCCCAGCAATCGGGGCGCTACCAAATTGCTGGGGTATATGCCAGATCTGCTCAGCATGTTACAGATGCCATTGCCTTTATTGGGGCGGGTGAGTTTTGCTCATCTCTAAATCAATTGCCTGCGGCTGATTTATATTTGTTAGCGGTGCCAGATGGTGCAATTGCAGATGTAGCGCGGGAGCTGGCGGCTTGTCATATTGTAAAGGCGGGTAATGTGGTGTTTCACGCTAGCGGGGTATCAGATGCGGCTTTACTTGCGCCACTGCAAGATTCTGGGGCTTATTTAGCGAGCGTGCATCCTGCTTTTTCTTTTGCAGATCCAGCGCTGGCGGTGGCCTCTTTTAATGCAACCCTTTGCGCCTTAGAAGGTGATCAATTGGCCTGTGATATTTTGCAGGATTTTGTGTTGGCGCTAGGGGGCAAGCCTTTTACTTTAGTTAAAGGAGGAAAAGCGGCATATCATGCTTCCTTGACAATGGCGGCTAATTATTTGGTTACCTTAGCGGATTTATCATTAAAAACGGCGCAAATGGCCGGAATAGAGGATGAGATTGCCCAAAGCCTTATTTTTAACCTAATGCAGCAAACATTAAGCAATATTAAAGTATTAGGCCCTGCAGCTGCATTAACTGGGCCAATTGTTCGTGGTGATGAGGCTACAATAGAAAAGCATTTGGCGGTATTAAAAGACGCAACTATATTGCGCTGTTATCAGAGTATGGGGCTGGCTACGATTGATTTGGCTGCTGCTCATATTAGTAAATCTAAGCAAGCCGCTTTACAGCATATTTTTGCATAAAGTAGCGTTTGGTACTCGGTGTAAAAGTAGGCTAGTTTATATAGATGTTAGATTTCAAATATTAAATCGATAGGACTGATGTTGCTGGCTGTTCTTTAGCCGTATGCAACGATAAGTGTTGATTTAAAAAGCTCTTGGGAGAGAGATATATGTCATTACGCAAAAAAGTTTACTTATTAGCACTAAGCATTTTGCTGGCTTTAATTGGCATTATGTTAGTGGGGCTATGGACGATGCGCCAAGCCAGTAATGACGATAATAGTGCCCGCATTAAGCAATTAATGGGCAGCACTTATAATGGTATTGTGCAGCTAGAAAATATGGCCGCATCAGGGAAGCTACCTGAAGCACAGGCCAAAGAAATCGCCACTCAATTATTGCGAGAAAATAAATACCATAAATCTGAATATGTTTATGTGGTTGATGACAAATTAAACTTTGTTGCCACGCCGCTTGATCCACAATTGCATGGTACTAGCTTTAATGATTTTAAAGATGCAAGTGGCAATAGCGTCGGTGCCATTGCACAAAGGGCATTGGATAAATCAGGTGGTGCATTAACTGAATATTGGTGGACTTCTAAACGCGATGGCAAAGTGGTTGATTTGCTTTCTGTGGCGCAAAAAACTCCACATTGGGGCTGGATTGTTGGCAATGGCATCAGCTTTGCAGAGGCTGACGCGCGTTTTTGGGGCAATGCACGCTGGCAGGTATTGATTTGCTTGGCTGTGGCGGGATTGGTGGCGGCAATTATGCTGTCGGCAGTGCGTAATCTATTGCGAGATTTGGGCGGGGAGCCTGATGAAGTAATGGCTTTAGTGCAAGTGGTTGCAGATGGCAATCTACACATTGATGATAGCGCTGTAGATGTTTCGCCAAAAAGTATTTATGGCTCGGTACTGCGTATGCGTAGATCGTTACGGGATGTGATTTCACAGCTGTCATCGGTGGTGCATACCCTGCATACTTCGGGCGATGAAATTGTTGCTAAGGCGGAAAGTAGTAATTTATTTGTGGGGGCGCAAAGCCAAGCGGCAACGCGTATTGCTCAAACTGCCGAAGACTTTACTCAGCAAACTCTAAGGGCCGAGCAACAGGCCAAACAAGCTAAGGGCCAAAGCGAGACGGCAACAGAGATATCCGCTAAAGGCTTGGCGGTGATTTCAGCGGCGGTGAATCGTTTTTCAGATATTGAGCTTTCGGTGGGTGAAACCCAAAGTAGTATTGATGATTTGGCGCAGCGTGTAGGCAGTATTTCTGCCGTGATTGCGGTGATTCGTGACGTGGCTGATCAAACTAATTTGCTGGCTTTAAATGCAGCTATTGAAGCTGCGCGCGCGGGTGAGCAGGGGCGTGGTTTTGCTGTGGTTGCTGATGAAGTGCGTAAATTGGCCGAGCGCACTAGTACGGCAACTCGCGAAATTGGCGAGACGATTAATGCGGTGCAAGATAGCGGCCAGACTGCCAAATCACGTATGGATGGCATGGTGGTGCAGCTTAAAGAAGGGATTCGTCAAACCAAGGAAGGTGGTGAGGCGGTGAAGGCGATCCGTGAAGAATCTGCGGCAACGGCTTTAGTGGTTGGGCAAATTGGTGAGGCCTTGGCCGCTCAAGTGCACTCAAGCCAAGCGATTCGTAATGATGTTGATGAAGTGGCTAATTTCTCTTCTGGGACTTTAGAGGCATCAAAAAGCACTGTGGCGGTAGCACAATCGATTAAGCAAGTTTCAGATCAGTTAGAAGTATTGATCAAGCAATTTAGATTGTAAAAATCAGCCTGATTTACCCTAAAAGAGGATGTACTACATGGCCTTTTTTACCGCATGTTACGAGCAGTAAAAACACATTCAGTAACAATACCTTACTGTATTTATCAGGTGAAAAATACCTCTGTGTTAGTGTCGATTTTCACTGCTTTTTTTATCAAAAGACGGCAGGATAGCGGCATAGGGTAGTAAGCCTTGCTGTTTGATGCAGGGCGCAAGCCTACCTATTATTTATTTTGGAGATGCAAGATGTCAGCCCCTAAAACCCATCCACTGTTTCTGGCTGCGGCCGCTTCTGTGATCTTAGCTTCTGGTGTAGGCGTTGCCAATTGGCTTGGTTTTGTTGGTAAGCCTGCTGTAGAGCCAGCGATTGTGGCATCGGTGCCTAGCGTGGCTAGCGCGCCTGTATTAGCCTTAGTGGCTACTCCTGTGCCAACTGCAGCACCTATCGCAGCAGTAATCCCAACGGCCGCGCCAATTGCTACGCCTAGGCCTGTTGTATATACGCCGGCAGCTAAGCCACATGCTAAAGCAACACAGCACCCTGCGACGGTTGCAAAAAGCACAGAAGAAGCCAAGTCTGCTCCTATCGTTTGGCCAGCTAAAGAAGTTTGTAAAAGTTGTGGCCGCGTAATTTCAGTGCGCACTATCGAGAAAAAAGGTGAAGGCTCGGGTGGCGGTGCGGTCGTTGGCGGTGTGTTAGGTGGGGTAGTTGGACACCAGATTGGTGGTGGTAATGGCCGTACCGTTGCTGAAGTGCTGGGTGCGATTGGTGGTGCTGTGGCAGGCCATCAGGCAGAAAAACAATATCGTAGCGTAACGGTATATGAAGTTCGTGTGTCGTTTGATGATGATAGTGAGCGCACTTACAGTTTTCAGGAACGTCCACAATTTAGCCAAGGTGATCGTGTGCGCTTAAGCGGCGATACCATTGTGCCTACAGGTAATTAATAGGCTTGCTTGATCAAAAGGGCGCAGCAAATAGCGCCCTAAATTAGCTGTGTTCCATGCCTAGCTCTTGAATTTTACGCGTTAGGGTATTGCGTCCCCAGCCGAGTAACTCAGCAGCTTCGATGCGTTTTCCTCCGGTGTGGGCCAAGGCGCGCTCAATCACCATGCGCTCAAAGGCGGGGGTCATTTCGTCGAGGATGCGGCTATCACCTCGGCTTAAACGCATGCTCATTTCTGCGCCTAAATGGCTTAACCAATCCCCGCCGCGTAATTGGATTTCACCCGCGTCTGTGCTTAATTCTGGCGGAAGATCGCCTGCTTGCACTAAGGCACCCGGTGCCATCACGGTAATCCAGTGGCAGAGGTTTTCTAGCTGGCGCACATTGCCAGGAAAACTAAATGCGGCCAGTTTGTTCATGGCGTCATCCGTTAGGCGCTTGGCTTCAATGCCCAGCTCTGCGGCCGATTTACTCAAAAAATAACGCGCGAGCAGGGGGATATCTTCGCTTCTTTCCCGCAGCGCAGGCAGGCGCAAGCGGATCACATTCAAGCGGTGGAATAAATCTTCTCGAAACTGCCCTTGTTTAACGCGCTCTTCTAAATGTTGATGTGTAGCCGCAATCACCCGCACATTGGCTTTAATCGGCTGATGCCCACCTACGCGGTAATAAAAGCCATCGGATAGCACCCGCAGTAAGCGGGTTTGCAGCTCGGAGGGCATATCGCCGATTTCATCTAAGAACAAGGTGCCATTTTCAGCCTGCTCAAAGCGGCCTTGGCGGCGAGCGTCTGCACCCGTAAATGCGCCACGCTCATGGCCAAATAATTCGGACTCCAGCAAATCTTTAGGAATCGCAGCGGTGTTAATCGCCACAAAGGGTTTAGCAGAGCGTGGGCTATGGCGGTGCAAGGCGCGGGCTACTAGTTCTTTACCGCTACCTGATTCGCCAGTAATCAACACCGTGGCAGCAGATTGGCTGAGGCGGCCAATCGCCCTAAATACATCTTGCATGGCGGGGGCTTGCCCCAGGATTTCTGGCGCGGGTGAAACGGCCTCAATTGGGCCGCCTACTTGATGGGTAAATCTTTCGCTTTCTTGGATAGCGCGGCGTATCAAGTCGATGGCTTGATCAACATCGAAAGGCTTGGGCATATATTCAAATGCCCCGCCTTGAAAGGCGGATACGGCGCTGTCTAGATCTGAATGGGCGGTCATGATAATGACGGGTAAATCGGGCCAGTCGCGTTTCACAATATCTAAAAACTGCAATCCAGATTCGCCAGGCATGCGGATATCGCAAACGATGGCTTGTGGTTGTTCTTGGGAGAGTTTTGCCAGTGCTTCGGTGGCCGAGGCAAAGCTGGCATGCGAGATGTTTTCGCGCGCTAAGGCCTTTTCAAACACCCAACGAATCGATCGGTCATCATCAATAATCCAGACAGCACTCATGGGGTTTCCTTGTGTTATTTATTGCTGCGTAACATCAGTTAATGTGCGTCTTGCCAGCCATTCAGTGGCAGTAGCAGGCTAAAGCAGGTAAGGCCGGGGCGGCTTTCAAATTCAATGGTGCCGTGGTGCTGGATCACAAAGGTATGCGCAAGATGAAGGCCAATCCCAGTGCCGCCTGGACGGCCAGATACCAATGGATAGAATAGGGTTTCTTTTAGCGATTCAGGAATCCCTGGGCCGTTATCAATAATTTGAATTTGTAGGGCCAGCGGAAAACGGCGGCGATTCAGCGTGACCTGCCGTGCAATCCGTGTGCGCAAAAAAATCTCACCTACGCCCGCCATGGCTTGCACGGCATTGCGAACAATATTCAGCACCGCTTGAATCAGCTGTTCTTGATCGGCGATTAGATTTGGCAGGCTGGTATCGTAATCGCGCTTTACCGCTAGGCCGTTTGGTGTTTCGGCAAGGGCTAGGCTACGTACACGCTCTAATACCTCATGGATATTTAGCTCGGTTAGCTTAGGTAGGCGATGCGGGGTAAGTAAGCGATCAAGCAGCCTTTGTAAGCGCTGAGATTCCTCGATAATCACTTGGGTATATTCTTTTAGGGCTGGGCTGGCAAGCTCAACAGAGAGCAGTTGCGCAGCGCCTCGAATACCCCCCAAGGGGTTTTTTATTTCATGGGCTAGATTGCGAATCAGCTCGCGATTGGCTTGTTGCTGTGCTTGCAAGCGTGCTTCATTCACAATTTTGCGCTGCTGATCCATCTGCCGAATCTCAACCAATGCTGCGGCTGCACTGGTTTCGATGGGGCTGGCGGTGAGTGTGACATAAACATCGCCGTGATTGGTAGAGAGCAAAAGCTCGTGCTCGGTGATGCTGATGTTTTCGGTGCAGGCGGTAATCACAGCACTCACAATCGGGCTGTGCGGCTCTAAACAGGCCGATAATGTCATACCTATATCATCTTGGCGCAAGCCTAGCAGATCGGTTGCAGCAGGGTTAACGTAAACCAGCGTGCTGTCTGCAGCAACGGCAATGACAGCATCGTCCAGAAACTCAAGACCGGAGAAGGCGGTATAGCTCATGGCGGCTTGTCTCTGTAGATCGTTATCTATAGGGTTCTAGCAATTTGCGGGCCAGCTAATATCCGGCGTTAGCGATGTTCGGGAGGCTGCTAGATGGGGCTATTGTTGGTGAGATTATCAATCAGCATACACCAGCAGCGCACCAGTGTGGTGCGTTGCTGGTGTAGATGGTGCGTAGATACTGGGAAAGTTTAGCGCAAGCGGCTAATTTCAGATTGTAAGGCGCTGATATTTTTTTCGTGCAGAATCATGTTATTGCGGATGCGGCCCATTTTTTCTACATACTTTTGCGGACTGGCTTTTTCTTCGGCAGATTTAGTATTTTCTGCTTCTGCGAGTTGACGACGCGCATCGGTCAGGTTTTTTTGCTCGCTAGCTAGCTCTTCGTTAAGGATCAACTGGCGGTTACTATCACGGCTTTTTTGCGTAGCGGCATCCACGCGTGGAAAGTTGCCCGGCGTTGCTATTTGTGGGCTGCGCTCCTTAGGGCCGGCATTGCCTCGCGAACGAGGGGCAGGAATCAAGGCTCCAGGCTCGGCCAAGATGCGTTGTGCGTTGCGCATGGGGATATTAGAAAAGGTGACATTGCCGTGTTCGTCCACATATTTATAAATATCGGCGTGAGCCAGTGGGGCAAGGCAGGCAAGGGTAATAAGCAGAGACTTAAGCATGGGCGTAACTTAACACAGACAGGTTTAAAGTAGTTTAGTAACGGATGTTACGCAGTAAGATTAAAAAATGCGTAGTCCACGAAAATCACATAAAACACGAACAGATGGCGCGTTGCAATCACCTATTGCTCAATTTAAATGATCATCGATTTAAATTAAGCACTTACTAGCCTCATAAAAAGGAAAGTAAATTAAGCCAAAGTCATGCGTATTTCTTTCTTTTTTTCGTAGACTAAACACGCTTGTGCGTAACATCAGTTAGTAAGTCGTCTAGCAAGCAAGCGCTTAGCAAAACTGGGTTGAGGTAGCGCTTAAATCAAGAATAAATACAATGCTTCATGATTGCTGGATTAATTGCGCTTGGTATCACTATGGCCCAAGGCTTTTTCTGGGGCAATTAAATCTCGAATGCGCTGTTTTAGTTCTTTAGATTCAGGAAAACGCCCTTCGATTCTTCTATCCCAAATGATGGTATCCATACACTGCACAATAAAAAGGCCGCCAGTACCGGGTTGCAAGGCGACCTCCCCTACCTCGTCAGCGAAGCATGAAAGCAGCTCTTGGGCCAGCCATGCTGAGCGTAGTAACCAATTGCATCGAGTGCAATATAAAATGCTGATTCGTGGTTTAGTGATTGGCTTCATTAAAATTTTAAACCTAGTTGCTGGAGTTGCTTTGCAGTTTCATTGGCATTGATATGGTGAATACCATGCCAGCCCAGTTGGCTTGCTGCGTGGGCATTTTTGGCGACATCGTCAATAAACACCAGCTCATTAGGCTGCAAGTCAGGTAAGTGAATACGTTCAAACATGGCCTGATAAATAGCTGGGTCAGGTTTGATTAAGCCTAAGCGCCCAGACACCACAATATCTTTAAAGCGGTGTAGCAGTGGAAAGTGCTCCCAAGCGTAGGGGAAGGTTTCATCTGACCAATTGGTCAGGCCGTAGAGTGCAATATTAGCTGATTCTAATCGTTCCATCAGGGCCACGCCATCAGGTAAAGTGCCTCGTAGCGTTTCATGCCAGCGGCTATAAAATGCCGCGATCAAATCACTGTACTCGGGAAACTCGGCTTGTTTGATGGCGATTGCATCAGCCCATGTGCGGCCACGATCTTGCTCGATATTCCATTCACCATTGCAAACGTGGCTTAAGAAGAATTTTCGCTCTTCTTCATCGCTGATTAGCTTGCGATAAAGATAGTCGGGATTCCAATCAAATAAAACACCACCAAAATCAAATACAACGGCTCGAATGGTCATGATCATCGCTCAAGGCAAGTGCAAGAGGCCATATTCTACCTCTTGCTTTTGCTTTTATGCGGGTTAATCATTGATTTATAGAGGGAATAGCGATAAGTACCATTAAATAGATCAATCAGTGATGGGTGTAAATCTTGTGCTGGCTATGTGCTACGCGGGTGGGTTTACTTGAATGGCTAAGCTGTAATAACAGTTGGTCTTATCGAGTTGATAAGCCAGATATTGGTATAAAGCCTATGCTTGTGGACTTACTGAATCTCTAAGGCATAGTAGCGGTAAGTGATATCAAGCTGATAGCCTAATGATTCGTATAGTGCTTGTGCTCTATTATTTGTATGCGCTGTGGATAATTCAAGTCTAATTGCACTGGTTTGCAATGCATGCAAACGTGCTTTTTCCATTAATGCACTTGAAACCCTTTGCCCACGGGCGGCTTCACTGACAAATAGATCGGATAAGATCCAAATTCTTTTCGCGCTAATTGAGCAGAATGATGGATAGAGTTGGATAAAGCCAATGGCATCATTATTAGCGTTTGTGGCGATTAAAATGACGCTTTCATTGAGTGCTAAGCGTTGCTGCAAAAAATTATAGGCTATTTGCAAATGGCTTTCTTGCTGATAGAACACGCGATAGGCATCAAACAAAGGGGCGAGTTGATTTATATCATCTAAATGGGCGTAGCGAACCGTGTGTGTCATATTGGAAATCTTAATTCATAATTAATAAACGCAAATTATGCCATTGGCTTGCTGTGTATTGTTAAAAGATATACCCCTGAATAGACCCAGCTTGTAGGCGAGTGAAATAAAGCCCATCAGAGGATAGCAATCTTTGGTTTTATACGGCTTAGCAGCAAGCTAGCTGTTTATATTTTTTAGCCGCCTTAGCTCACGCCATAATACCCCGCTAATTACTATGCCGATGGCAACATTCACTACGGGCAGTGCGGTGTAGACGCCGCTCACTCCCCACCACTGTGGCATCAGCCATAACGCTGGAATTAAGGCTAAGGTTTTGCCTAGGGTGCCAAATAGCGATAAACGTGTGAGTGCCATGGCTTGCAAGCCAATCACCCCCACAATAATCACGCCATCAAAAGGCAGGGCAAACAGGTGGAGCTGTAAGGCTTGGCTGGCGGACTGAATCAAGGCCTGATCTTGCCCCGCATACAGCGTAGCAATCGTGTGTGGAAAAAACTGCACTACAGCCAGCAGTGTAAAGCTCAGTAATAAACAGACTTTTAATCCGTAGATTAACGTTTGCGCCAGTCTTTGCTGCTGCCCAGCACCAGTGGCATGGCTTAATAATGGCTGCATGCCAAGTGCTAAGCCGTGTACCAGTAATATAAATACCGCTTCGGTATAACCGGCCACGGCGTAAGCAGCAATACCCGCCCCCTCACCATATTTTAATAATTGATAGTTATGGGCAAATAAGAGAAAGGCAAGGTTGACCTCCATCAGCAAGCTAGAAAACCCCAGTCCCAGCATTGATGGCATGCTTTGCCAGTGCGGGCGCAGCTCAGCTAGAGTCATGCGTAAGTTTGCATAGCGGCTAAAGAAATAAGCTAAGCCAGCCAGTGTAATCAAGCCTTCAATGAGTAGGGTGGCGCTTGCCGATCCAGCCAGCCCCCAACCGAGCTGCACCACAAACAAATAATTGAGCGCGATATTGCCTAATGCCCCTGCCGTTACTAAGGCGGTAACAAGCTTAGGACGGCCATCATTGCGCACTAAGTAAATCACCGCCATTTGCCCAATAGTTACCATGCCGCCCCAAAGCATCAGGGATAAATAGGAGCGGGCTTCTTGCAGCACCGCAGGGTCACTATCTGCCTTGAGCAAGCTTAAGATGTTTTCCTGCTGGCTAATGCCCATCACAGGCAGGGCGATGCCGAGCGCCGCAATAATTAAAATAGTATTGGCCAGCGCTTGCCGTGCCTGCTTGATTTGGCCCGCGCCTTGCAGCATGGAAATACGCGTAGCCGCCCCCATGCTGATCATGGCCCCAAGGCCAATTTGCAATAAAATGATTGGGTAAACCAGATTGATTGCCGCCAGCGCGTGTGCCCCTACATAGCGCCCAACAAACATGCCATCTACCACAATATATAAACCCATCACCAACATCCCTGCAATGGAGGGGATGACATAGCGCCAGAATAGGGTTTTAACTGGCAAGGTGTTTAGATCGTGCATATTTTTGTTGTTCATAAAGCTCGTTTGCGATTATTTGAATCGGGTCATTGAATAATTCGAGTATGCTAACATTTAATCAATCACGCACGATTAATTAAATGTATGGAATAATTCCGGGAACTATTAGAGAGCAGTCATGGCAAGAAAGACGAAAGAAGATGCACAAAAAACCCGCGATGCCATTTTAGATGGTGCAGAACAGGTGTTTCTAGATAAGGGTGTGGCCCAAGCCACAATGGCGGATATTGCCGATGCTGCTGGCGTTTCCCGTGGTGCGGTCTATGGGCATTACCCGAATAAGATTGATGTGTGTAAAGCCATGAGTGAGCGCATGTTGGCCTGTCAAGCTATGCACTATAACCCTAGCCAGAGTAGTGCAATGGAGGCCTTGGTCCAAACAGGCTTGTATTACCTTAAACTGTTTTGTCAGCCTGGCTCGATTCAAGCGGTGATTGCGATCTTGTATTTTAAGTGTGAGCGAAGTGCAGAAAACGCTCCGCTTATTAGGCACCGAGATTTAATCACTAAGCTAGCCATGCATTACAGCCTGCGCCTGTTGCGCCGTGCCGTACAGAATCAGGAATTACCCACCAGCCTTGATTTAGGCCTGAGTAATCTTTATTTGCATACCGTCTTTGATGGCACTTACGACATGCTGCAAGATGTTTACCCCGATAGGCCCCAAGCCGCACTGCCTGATTGCGAACGTATGCTACGTACCGCCGTAGAAAGCCTGCGACAAGCGCCGCATTTTCAGAAAAAAGATATTAACTGATTTTGTGTGTAAGAATTTTAGTCCACTAAAAACACTAAATGCACGAAAAAACCAAGCAACACGCATCGGTTTGGCTGACTCTATCTTTGCCTTGGTTTTAAGTATTTGACTTTAATGGCTTCGCATATGAATGAAGCATTGGATGATGACAACGCGTCACCTGTTCGTGCTTTATGTGTTTTTCGTGGACTGTGTTTTTTATATCTTGCTGTGTAACATCACATTTTAAGTGGGGGAGGGGCCGCAAGGGGATTACCTTTATACCCCCTCCCAGAAGCCAGCTCTTTATTACTGCGTGTTTTAAGCCGCTGCCTTGCTGGCTTTAGCGCGTGCCGTATGCAGTTTTTTGTAGCTATCGAGCAGGCGATGGTGTCGATCTAGGCCCTCCAGCTTCATGCTCGTTGGCGTTAAGCCGAAGAAGCGCACACTGCCGTCAACAGAGCCGAGCACCGCGTCCATCCGTGCATCGCCAAACATGCGGCGGAAATTGTGCTCGTAATCAGCCAGCTCTAGCTTATCGTTCAACTCGATTTCGAGCACCACATTCAAGGCCTGATAAAACAGGCCGCGCTCTGCGGTGTTGTCGTTGTATTGCAGGAAAGCGCCGACCAGATCGTGCGCCGCATCAAATTGCTGCAAGGCTAGATGAATCAGCAGTTTGAGTTCCAGCACGGTGAGTTGACCCCAGGCCGTGTTTTCATCAAATTTGATGCCAATGAGGTCTGAAACGTCGGAATAATCACCTAGCTCGCTGTCTTCTAAACGCTCAAGTAGCGCTGTTAAAGCGGCGTCTTCCAAACGATGCAAGTTTAAAATATCGGCGCGGAACAACAGCGCTTTATTGGTGTTATCCCAAACTAAATCTTCTATTGGATAAATTTCTGAATAGCCTGGCACTAAAATGCGGCAGGCTTTGGCTCCCAAATCTTCATACACCGCCATATAGGCTTCTTTGCCTATGTCCGCCAAAATGCCGAACAATATCGCGGCCTCTTCGGCATTGGCGTGCTCACCTTGGCGTGAGAAATCCCACTCCGCAAAATCAAACTTTGCTTTGGCACTGAAAAAACGCCAAGAAACAATGCCGCTGGAATCGATGAAATGCTCAATAAAATTATTCGGCTCAGTTAAGGCTTGGCTCACAAAGGTGGGGCGAGGTAAATCATTCAGGCCTTCAAAACTGCGGCCTTGCAGCAATTCGGTGAGGCTGCGCTCAATGGCGACTTCCATGCTTGGGTGCGCGCCAAACGAGGCAAACACACCGCCGGTGCGCGGGTTCATCAAGGTGACGCACATCACGGGGTAAACGCCACCCAGCGACGCATCTTTTACCAAGACCGGAAAGCCTTGCTCTTCTAGGGCGGCAATGCCCGCCAGAATGCTCGGATATTTCTCCAGTACGGCTTGTGGCACATCGGGCAGGGTGATTTCACCTTCTAGGATTTCGCGTTTAACCGCTCGCTCAAAGATTTCTGATAAGCATTGCACCTGCGCTTCGGCAAGCGTATTGCCGGCACTCATGCCGTTGCTTACAAATAGGTTTTCGATCAGATTACTTGGAAAATAAATCGTCTCGCCATCTGACTGGCGCACAAACGGCAGCGAGCAAATACCGCGCTCGGTATTGCCAGAGTTGGTGTCATACAAATGCGAACCAAGTAATTCTTCATCTGGGTTGAAAATAGCTAAGCAGTAATCGTCCAGAATTTCTGTTGGTAGCTCACCTTGTGGGCCAGGCTTAAACCAGCGCTCGTTAGGTGAATGGACAAATGCTGCGTTGGCAATATCGTCCCCCCAATACTGCCCCGCGTAGAAATGGTTGCAATTGATACGCTCGATATACTCGCCCAAGGCCGATGCCAAAGCGCTTTCTTTGCTTGAACCCTTGCCATTGGTAAAGCACATCGGTGAGTGGGCATCGCGAATATGCAGCGACCACACATTGGGCACAATATTGCGCCACGAGGCGATTTCGATCTTGATGCCCAAATCCGCCAAGAGGGCAGACATATTGGCGATGGTTTGCTCAAGCGGCAAATCCTTGCCAACGATATAGGTGCTGGCATCGGAGGCAGGATTGAGCATTAGTAGAGACTGCGCGTCGGCCTCGATGTTTTCGACTTCTTCAATCACAAACTCAGGGCCGGTTTGCACCACTTTTTTGACGGTGCAGCGCTCAATCGAGCGCAAAATACCTTGGCGATCTTTGGCCGAAATATCCGCTGGTAATTCGACCTGAATTTTAAAAATCTGCTGATAGCGGTTTTCTGGGTCAACAATATTATTCTGCGACAAGCGAATATGTTCGGTCGAAATATTGCGTGTTTCACAGTACAACTTCACAAAGTAAGCCGCGCACAGGGCCGATGAAGCGAGGAAATAATCAAACGGCCCCGGTGCCGAGCCATCGCCCTTATAGCGGATCGGCTGATCGGCCACCACCGTGAAATCATCAAACTTGGCTTCTAGGCGAAGCTTGTCGAGAAAGTTAACCTTAATTTCCATGGGAGTATTCCAAAATAGCAGTCAGTGAGTTGGCCGCTATTATCCGGTTTTTCTCCGCCCTAGTCTTAGGCATATAAATAGTGGCAGCTGATTGGTTTAATGCCCGCGCTAGCCGCCAGCTATTTTCTTGATCATCAACGGATGTTTGGTATTAGCGTTTTTTCTGAGCCTGAGGCCGTTTGCTACACCATCGGTATGCGCTGCAACATTAAAAATGGCAAAACTGAACCTGATTATGTCTCTTGCTCAAACAAAGCCATATATTGCATGTAGGCCAATATGCTGTAGGGGCGCTGCTTGCTGCGCCCTGCTCAGCTAGGGCGCAGCAAGCAGCGCCCCTACGCTTATATCTCTTCATGTCGATCATCTCAGGTAAACGACAAAAAATGAGCAAGAGAAGGTGGATAAAGCGGATTGAGCACTTTATCCACCTCTTGATTACAAAAGGCTTAAAGCGCTTTTAGCAGCCAGCCGGTGGCGGTGTCTTCCACCTCATAGCCACGTGCTTTTAATTGGCTACGCACCTCGTCGGCAGCCGCCCAGTTTTTGGCTTGGCGGTGTTGCTGGCGGGTTGCGGCCAGTGCTTGAATTTCTGCGGGGATTTCGGCCACGGTAGCGGGCTGCCAGTTGGCTAAATCTAAGCCAAACACAGCATCAAAGCGTGTCAGCGTGGCTTTTTTATCGGCAGCGCTGAGGTCTGATTTTAAGAGCTCCCACATCAATGCAATGGCGCGTGGCAGGTTTAAGTCTTGATTAATTTCATGGGTAAAGCGCTCTAGATAGCCACTGTTATATTCACCGCCATCGGGCAGGGCAAAGTAGCTTTCGCGCAGGCGGCCTAGCGCAGTTTGTGCGGCGCTCAGTGCATCCCAGTTAAATTGCAGTTGGCTGCGGTAATGCGCCGTTAAGCACAGATAACGATAGGCCAGCGGATCGATTCCCTTATCAATCAGCGTTTGCAGGCGCAGAAAATCTCCGCTGGATTTACTCATCTTGCTAGCGTCTAGTTGCAAGAAATAGCCATGCAGCCAGAAATTAGCCAGCCGTGTGCCGTGGCAAGCTTGGTTTTGGGCGATTTCATTACTGTGGTGGATGGCGATATGGTCTTCGCCGCCGCAATGGATATCAAACCACGGCTCTAGGTATTTGGCCGACATGGCCGAGCATTCAATATGCCAGCCTGGAAAACCACGGCCCCAAGGGCTATCCCACTCCATTTGCCTAGCACTATCTGCGGGGCTAAATTTCCACAGTGCAAAGTCAGTGATGGATTTTTTTTCGCCCAGCGCCACGCGGCTACCGGCATGTAAACCTTCACGGTTTAAGCGGGCTAAATAGCCGTAATCGTCTTGTTTATCGGTATCAAAATAAATACCGTCGCTATTGGCGTAGGTATAGCCTTTTTCCTCTAAGACTTGGATAAAGGCGATTTGCTCGGCAATATGCTCGGTGGCTTTGCACCAGAGCGTAGGCTCCAGCATATTGAGCGTGGTTAAATCATTTTTAAATACCGCGCTGTAATAATCGGCAATTTCCCATGCCGATTTACCTGATTTACGGCTACCGCGCTCCATTTTATCTTCGCCCTCATCGGCGTCAGAAACCAGATGCCCAACGTCGGTGATATTAACAATATGGCGCACGGTATAACCATTAAACTCCAGTGTGCGGCGTAAGATATCTTCAAATAAATAAGTGCGCAGATTTCCAATATGCGCGTAGTCATATACGGTAGGGCCGCAGCAGTACAAGCCAACCCAATCATTGCGGATGGCTTGAAATGGCCTTAATTGGCGTTCCCAGTTGTCGTATAGATACAGCGGCATATTGTTGATACCTTATTAACTTAAATAAACATTGTACTGAGAATAGCGATAAGCTGGGCTTGAATCGCTCTGGGTTTTGTTACCCTCTGTATGTAAAGCTTGGCGATGGATAGCGCAGCTTATGGGCAGTAAAATAGCATGCTGCTATTTAGATGAGTGCTCAGTCTATAATGGCGTAAATCAGCGGGGGCAGTGAATGAATGCAGAATGCGTACTTTGCCAAGAGAGTGGTGGTGAAACCCTTTGGCAAGATGATTTTTGTCGTGTTGTTTTAGTTGATGAAGCGGGATATGCAGGTTTTTGCCGCGTTATCTTGAAACAGCATGTGGCGGAGTTTAGTGATTTAAGTGCCAGCGATAGAAACCGCTTAATGCAATTGGTATTTGCTGTTGAATTGGCAGTGCGTAGCACCTTGCAACCGGATAAAATAAATTTGGCCAGCTTAGGCAATATGGTGCCGCATTTACATTGGCATGTGATTCCCCGTTTTAAACAAGATCGCCATTTTCCCGCGCCCATTTGGGCCGAGGCTGCTCGCCCAGATGCAGAGAGCCAAATTTCAAGTAAGCAGTTATTAGCCCTTAAAATTGCATTACAGGCCCTACAAGCATGAACTCACTGCCTTTTACCGATGCCCGCAGCGCCAAAGATTGGCTCATTTTACTACCGCTGATTAATACGCCGGTGGCCCATGCCGAGCTAAGCCACGCCATGCGTGCCTTAGCTACCAGTGATTTATCGGCTTTAGAATCGCTTAAAGCTTTAGAGCTATTGCGTGAATCGGTACACGATGTGCAATTTGCTTTACTTGCAGAATACGCCGCCAAGCCTTTGCCTTTAAACACACATGAGCAGGCGCAGTGGCTGGCAGCTTGCGATATGTGGGAATCCATGGCGGATGCCTATGCACGTTGTTGGGAAGCTGCCGTTATCAAAGATGCTGTGGTGCACGAGTTCTTAGCCTTATTGGCACAACGTACTTTGCGTTGCTTGGGCTTTGTGATTCGCGGGTTTTATACCGTAGGGCAAAAAGTGCCTGATGTAATTTGGCAGAAGACTTTTGCTTGTTATCGATTGGCTGAAGAACAACATATTTGTGAGCAAAAAGTAAAAGACAGCTTACTTTATGCAGGGGAAACAACGACCGCTCAAGCGGTGTTTATCCATGCCCTACTATTGTCTGCAGCAAACCCAGGCCAGCACACACTTAAGCGTTTGCTCTGGATAGATCAAAGATTAGAGTTGCTTGCATTGCGCAGCAGTATCGCCCTTGCCGCACCGGCCGTGCCGGGAAAAACAGCTTTGCAAATTGATTTAGATCACCCAGCGCCTCCGCAGCGAATGGGTGCACCTTTGCAAGGGGCTAGCGTGCGTGAAATTGATACGCTGGCTTTGGCGCAAGTATTATCCAAGCGAATTAAGCAGCTTCGCCAAGGTGAAATGCCAGAAGAGCTTGGTTTGGGTAAAGAATTTGGCTTGCAAGTGACGATGGATCTTCTGCTAGATCTTTATCGGTTTTGGTGTGATCACGGCACAGAGCGTGCCCCAAGGGAGGCCACGGCCCGCACCGTACCAGTTATTTTAGGGTTGCATGCGCAGCATCGTTATGTGATGGATGGCCAGTATCAAGCGCCGCCACATGAAGCCGGTTTTGGTAGCCGTGATTTGCTGGATTTACACCTTTTTGGTGATGTAGCTTCTACGCGGCAAGCTGCTGCGGTGCAGGCTTTACCCCCAATTGAATTATGGGAGGTCATCAATGAAACGGCTCAAGGGTTACGCTTAAGCCGCAGGGCGCAGCAGGGGGAGCGGATTAGCTTAAATCAATTGATGGTGGTTAAAACATCGTCACGTTACTTAGCTGGAGCTGTGCGTTGGCTGGAAGAAAGCGAAGGTCAGTTACATGTGGGAATGGTGCTACTGCCTGGTTTGCCAAAGCCTGCCGCGATTCGCCCTTCAGAAACCACTCGCAGTGATGCAACGTACACCGATGTGGTGCTGTTACCCGCTATGGTGGCCTTAAAAGCGCCTACTTCACTGCTATTGCCGATTGGCTGGTTTCGAATGGGCAGGCAGTGCGAGCTTTGGAATGGGACCAGTATGATTAAAATTAAGCTACTAACCTTACTAGAGCGCGGCAGTGATTTTGAACGGGTTTATTTTACTGAGTTGATTCTTTGATATGAGCCTAAGCCGTCGATTTGTTAATCCAAGCCTTTGGCAATGAGTAATAGCTTTTCTTCGTCAACACTATCAATTTGGGTGGGGCCTAGAAATAAATCGGCGTAGCTTTTCCATACTTTTTCTTTCACAAAAATCTCGAATAAATCAGTATCAATATGTTGCTCCTTCGCCATACGCGCCAATATGGTGAGGGATTGCGATATTTTCATGCCGTCTTTATACGGCCTATCTCGAGCCGTAAGTGCCTCAAATACATCAGCAATACCCATAATGCGTGCCTGCACGCTCATTTGTTCTTTTTTTAAGCCCCGAGGATAGCCTTTGCCATCCATTCTTTCGTGGTGGCCACCGGCAAATTCAGGCACATTTTTTAAATGCTTGGGCCAAGGCAGCGATTCCAACATCTCGATAGTGACTTCAATATGGTGATTAATAATTTGCCGCTCTGCACCGGTGAGCGTGCCTCGGGCAATCGATAGATTTTCTATTTCTTCACTGGAAAGAAAATCACTGCTTTCCCCTTCGGGATTGATCCAAATTTGCTGGCCAATTGTTTTAACCCGTGCGCAAGCAGCATCAGGCATAAATTCCCCGCCAGTATTGGCATGCTGCAAAAAAGATCGATCTGATTCGATTTGTTCTACCCGCTGTTTCCATTCTATTTCTGTAGATTTTCCACGTAAATAATCAATTTCTGCATCCCGTTTTAGCACTTCAAAACGTGTGTCTATTAAATGAATACGATCAAAAATAGTCTGTAATTTTGTGGCTTTATCCACAACATGCACTGGGGTGGTTATTTTTCCGCAATCGTGTAAAAGCCCTGCAATTTTTAATTCGTAGCGATCTCTATTGTCCATTGTAAAATCAGCTAATGTGCCGTAATTGGCTTGATTTACCGCTTCGGCCAACATAATGGTCAGTGCAGGGACACGTTGGCAATGTCCGCCGGTATAGGGTGATTTATCGTCGATGGCTAAGTTGATTAAGTTAATAAAGGATTCAAACAATTCTTCTAATTGATGAATTAAGCGCCGATTAGTAAGAGCAATGGCGGCTTGTGAGGCGAGCGATTCGGCCATGCTTTGGCTATCTTCATCAAAATAGCTTAATTCCCCATACTGATCTTTTGCATTAATTAATTGCAATACGCCGATGATTTCTCTTTCATGGTTTTTCATGGGTACCGTTAAAAACGATTTAGAGCGGTAGCCGGTGCTGGAGTCAAAGTTTTTGGTGCCTGAAAAATCATAGCCTTTGGCGGTATAGGCGTCTTCAATATTAATAGTGATATCTTTATTAACGGCACAAGCCACCACATTATTAAAATTGGGCGAGCCATCGGTGTGGCGTAGCATGACTGGTGGTAAATTAGTGGGGTGGCCGGTGGTGCCACCAAGGGCAATGCCCAGTGATTCGGTGATCACAATCTGAAAATAGAGTGCGCCGTCTTTTACAATATAAAGTGTACCCGCATCGGCATTGACTAAATGCTTGGCGGCAATGAGGATGGTTTCCATTAGCTTGTCGATATGATTTTCACAAGATAATGCAATGCCAATGGCATTGAGTTTTTCTAAGCGCTCGTGAAGGATATCGTGGCTTAACATCTTGCGGCCTACTTGATGCACACGGCGCGAATCTGCGCCATATCGGTCAGGCCTTGCAGCACTTTTTCAATGCCATCTTGTTTAAGAGTACGCATACCTTCCTCTAAAGCGGTAGCCAGTAGCTCGGCGACTCGAGCGTGTTCTTGGATCTGTTTTTTTACGGTGTCTGTGCCAACTAATAGCTCGTGCAAGCCAAGCCGTCCTTTGTAGCCAGTGTTATTACATGCATCGCAGCCTTTGGGCCGATATAGGGTGAATTGGCCTAGTTTTTTAGCATCTTCTTTATTAGAAAACTGTGTTACCCAATCTTTATATACGGTCTCTAAGGCGAGTTCGGGGTCATTCTGCCAGTCGGTCGTTTGCTGTAGTTCTGCGCTGTATTCATGCAGCATGGACTTGATTTCTGCAGGCTCTGCGATATAGGCTTCTTTGCATTTACAGAGTCTTTTTGCCAAGCGTTGCGCCAAAATACCCAGCAGTGCGTCGGCAAAATTGAAGGGATCCATTCCCATATCTAGTAGGCGAATAATTGATTCTGGGGCGCTATTGGTGTGCAGGGTGGCAAGCACCAAATGCCCAGTCAGCGAGGCTTCAATCCCCGTACTGGTGGTTTCTTTATCGCGCATTTCCCCCACCATAATGATGTCGGGGTCGGCGCGTAAAAAGGCTTTCATAATGGTGGCAAAAGTGAGCCCCGCCTTATTATTCACCTGCACTTGCCGCAGGCCTTTTTGGGTGATTTCAACGGGGTCTTCTACGGTCCAGATCTTCGTGTCTGGCGTGTTTAGGTGTTTCAAGATTGAGTGTAGGGTGGTGGTTTTACCCGAGCCAGTTGGCCCACAGACAAAAAACAAGCCATAGGGCTTGGCAATCACGGATTTTAAATTGCTGATGGTGCGGGTAGAAAGCGCCAGCTTATCTAGCGGCAGTGGCTCGCCCGAGGCCAAAATCCGCATCACCACATCTTCAACGCCGCCTTGGGTAGGGATGGTGGCCACCCGCAGCTCGATATCGTAGCCAGGCACATATTTTTTAAACTTGATCTTGCCATCCTGCGGCTTACGTTTTTCTGAGATATCCAGATCGCACATGATTTTGATGCGGGTGACTAAGGGGTTGCGGTAGGAGGCAGGCACTTCTTTGTAAGCCACTAAAGAGCCATCACGGCGAAAGCGAATTCGGGTTTTTTCGTGGCCGGGAGCTGGCTCAATATGGATGTCGGATACGCCGGTTTTATAGGCTTCAATAATAATTTGATTCACCAGCTTAACCAGCTCATTGTCTTGCGCCGCTGAGATTTCTTCGGGCGACACGGGCTCGGCGTCTTCTTCATCCCCCATCGTGGAGAGCAATGCGTCGATATTGTTATCACTGCTTTGCTCGCCAAAAAATAGATCCAGTGTTTGTTGGAATTCTGATTTGGTAGTGACGCGGTAAATAGCTTTTTTATTGGGGAAAACATGGGCTACGGTATGGCTGGCACGGATGCGCTCTGGGTCGGTGGTCAGAATAATAATGCCTTCTTTTTCTTCATCGACCGGCAGCCATTCATTTTCAGCGGCGTATTCCCGTTTGATATGCTTCAGTAAGTCTTGGGGCTTAATTCTATCTGGCTTATAGGTTTCATAAGCTACCCCAAAGTAGCCAGCGAGTGATTGCCCGAGAGCAGCAAGGGGTACTTGGTATTTTTCGCTGAGTAGTGCTTCTAAATCGAGTTTATCCCGATGGCTTTCCCGCAGTGCCACTTGTAGCGCGGCTTGGGTGATGACATTGGCGGCCACTAAACCACCGTATTTATGCTGTGGTGAAAAAGGGAAAGGTTGCTGCTGTCTTTGTTGCAAAGCAATGGCCAGCGTTTTAGCCAGTAGCCGAATCCCTTCTTCGGTTTGTATTTCAAAGGGATGTTGTTGCTTATTATTGATCAGCTGCACCACCCCAATCAGGGTGCCATCCAGCTCGGCCAAGAGGGGGGCAGCCAGCATTTCTCTAGCGTGAAAGCCGGTTTGCTTATCCACGGCTTGTAAAAATTGTAGGGTGGGGCTGTAGCTGGCTAACTCTTCTGAATTATAAACATCACTAATATTAACCAGCTGTTTATGATTGGCAACAAAGCCCGCCACGCTGCGGTCATTCACCGGAATTCGCAGTTCTTTAAAGCCTTCTAAGCCTGTTTTAACCCTTGACGTCATTTCATTGCCGGTATCGTTGGCCACATAAATAGTGAGCCGTTCTGCGCCAAATACCGTACACACTTCCGCGCTGATTTCGAGCAAAATTTCATCGATATGCCGCGTCGCATGAATGCGATTGGTCAGCCCTTGTAGTTCATGCATAAAGCGCAAGGCATTGTCTTTTTGACTCATGATTTACTCAGAAGGTGATGATTTGGCTCTGCTCTAATCGGCTAATGGTGAAGTGCAAATTATCTCGTAAGATTTCTTGCATGGTGAGTTCGGAGTCTGCGGGTTTTAAGTGAGTGACCAGTACTTGGGTGGGGCGGCTTAAAAATTTGAGCTGCTCTAGTAGGGTGAGCGGGCAAAAATGTTTGGCGGCATTGGCCAGCTCATATTCGCGATTACTAAATGCGGTTTCAATAATTAAATGGCTGAGATTTTCGGTGGCATTGACGATGTCCCAAAACGCGGGGCTACAGACGGAGTCTCCACTAAAAATCACCGAGTTTTTACCGCTATCTAGCTGATACCCCACAGCAGGTACGGTGTGCACGGCGGGGATGGCGGTTATGGTGCATTGATCGATGCTGCAGGACTGGCCAAGATCCAGTATGGAGTAGCGCATAAAGGGCGTTTTGGCGTCTGGAATCTTGTTAAAGTCTGGCCAGACTGCCCAGTTGAAGATATGTTTTTTTAAGACATTGAGGGTGATTTCAGTGGCATATACCGTGAGCGGGGCGCTACGGCTGCCCATAATGGTATCGACCAACATGGGTAGGCAGGCAATATGATCGAGATGGCTATGGGTGATAAAGACATGCTCAATGCGGGTGAGGGCGGTAAAGCTTAAATCGCCCACGCCAGTACCGGCATCAATTAAAATTGAATCGTTGATTAGAAAAGACGTGGTGCGGTTTGCTCCGCCTATGCCGCCACTACAGCCCAGTATTCGTAATTGCATAAGCAGCCTTTGGTGCTATTTGCTATCAAAGTTATGAATACCATCCCAGTCTGCTGGAGGTGGATTTTGCCTAAAGCTTTGAATTCTTTGTAAATATAGTGCGTAAATTTTGCAATCGGCGTTTAGTTTTTGCAGATTAAGCAATTGCATCTCGGCTAAATCCCATTCTTGCTTGCGGTAGAGTTTGAGGCATTCATGAAACAGCGCTAAGAGGCTGGCGTTATTGGCAGCTAAGGCTTGCGGTTCGTATAAAGTAACCGCATCATTTTTGCCTACCACGCGCACACGATCAATTTCTCGGTAGACAAGATCAGGGGCCGCGGCGCGGGTGTATTCACTGACTAAAATACTCACGCCGTAGTACTTGGTAAGGCTTTCAACTCTGGATGCCAAATTAACGGCATCGCCCATGACGGTGTAATTCATTCGAAATTGCGAGCCCATATCGCCTACCGTGACATTGCCGGTATTCACGCCAACTCCAACAGAAATCTCAGGCCAGTTGCGTGCGGCAAGCTTGGGGTTGAGTTTATCGATGGCTACTTGAATCTCTAGCGCTGCTAAAACGGCGTTTTGGGCATGATCGGGATCAAACACGGGCGCGCCCCAGAATGCCATAACGCAATCGCCAATGTATTTATCGATGGTGCCTAAGTGCTGATGGCGAATCACTGTTGAGATTTCAGTTAAAAACTCATTCATAAATCGGCTTAGCTCATCTGCGGGCATACCTTCAGAGATTTGGGTAAAGCTTCTTACATCGGTAAACAGTACGGAGAGTGGTTTGCTTTGGCCTACCATAGTGTATTTTTCTGGATCTTCGCTCATGCGCTCAACTAATTCTGGCACAACGTATTGGCCAAATAACTGGGTGAGTTGACGTTTACGGCGGCTTTCAAAGAAATAGCCATAGGCCATATTGAGGGTATAGAGCCCAATGATCAGCATTAGCGAGGCGGCTAAGGGCATATCTAGATTGGCATAGCGCCACAGGGCTACATTGCCAGCAAAAAGCAGCAGCAATAAAATCAGGCAAGTGATACTGGCAATTAATGGCGAAAATCGAATCAAAAGCCAAACCAATAGCGGGCCTAAAATCATTAATAGTAAAAACTCTGCACCCAATAAATAGCCAGGGTGCTGTGGCAGGGTTTCATCCAAAATAGCGGCAATTAAATTTGCATGCACTTCTACCCCTGCGTAGGCTTCACCTACTGGGGTAACGCGTAAGTCTTTTAGGCCAGGAGCGGTGGTGCCTAGTAAAACGATACGATCTTTCAGTGCCGCTTGGCTTACTGTTCCAGAAATAACATCGGTGGCTGATACATAAGGGAAGCTGCCTTCTGGCCCCTTGTAAGGGATTAACGCCCAGCCACTTTCATTGACGGGTAAGTTTCGATGGCCAAGGCGAAAGGCTTCTAGCGCAAAAGTGCCATCGGCACTTTCTTCAATAATGGGGTTAAAGCTTTCTTGCCCCAGTGCGATGCGCGTTAATGCCAGCCCCAGTGCTGGATAATATTGATCGCCAATTCTAGCTACCAACGGCACACGTCTTGCTACACCATCTTTATCTACAACCGGCACAAAGTGCCCACCGTGGCCAGCCGCATTTTGTAAGCTGGGTAGATTACCGCCGTAGGTTTTGCCACCCCAAATATGTTTGGCCACAGCGGCTAGATCGCTCTTGCCAAGGATAGGTGGGGGCAGGGCGCCACTCGAAATCGCTTTGGCTTCATTGCTAAAATAAAAACCAGTAACAATTGGGCGATTACTTAGCGCTTTGGCAAAGCGTGCATCGGTGTCTAGCTCGGGGCTCATCCGAGCTAGCTCGGTTTGAAAAGCAGGGTTGTTGCGCAGCTCATTTTGGGCTAAGCGGTGCAATACCGGCAGGCCGGAGCTTTCGTCTGGCTCGGCAAATACCACATCAAAGCCCAGCGCCTTAATATGGTAATGATCAAACAGCTGATCCACTAATTTGGCTAAATGATCACGCCGCCAAGGCCAGCGGCCAAGCTCAGCTAGGCTTTTTTCATCGATATCTACAATGGCAATGCGCTGGTCTACGCCGCCTGGCATGCTTAGGCGTAAGCGTACATCATAAAGATAAACATCGATCTGGCTGAGGGTGGGGAAGCGTGGAGCGCCCAGCACATGCATAAAGGCCAGCAGCAGCAGCAGGCTACCGAGTAAAACTTGTGGCAGATATTTGCGTATGCTGGCTTTCATGATTAGCTGCGGTAGAAGAACATCATTTTAATGCCAAGCAGTTCAATGGTGTCTTCCTCCTGCAATGGATGTGCTTGGATGCCAATCTCTTTTTGATTCACGCTGGGGTGATGCTCGCCTTCTACGTGGGTTAAAAAATAGCCTTGCGGACGCTTGGTAATCACCGCAACTTGCACACCGGTTTTACCGAGTGTGGTGAGGTTTTTGCTGAGCTCAAGCTCTTTGCCTGTATTGCCGCCGCTCAACACTTTGATCACGCCCAAGCGTGGTGTGAAATTGGGTGCTTCGGCTTGAGGCTCTATGGTTGATTTGGGGGGCGCTGCTGCTGGTTTGGGGGTGCTGGCAATGGGCGGACGCCCTAGCATCATGGTTTTTTCAAAATCGGTATTTTCAGTTGGTTTTTCACTGAAATAATGCAAAATATGTTTGCCAATCAAAACTTCATCACCTTCTTTTAAATGTTGTTTGTGTACATCCTGATTGTTTACTTTAGTGCCATTGGTGCTGTTTAGGTCTTCAATAAAGGCCTCGCTACCCCGCATTGTGATGATTGCATGCTCACCGGATACCGCAAGGTTATCGATTTGTATATCATTATTTGGGCGACGGCCAATCGTAAAGATTTCACGATTAAGTTTAATTTCTTTAATTAAATTTCCATCAAGGCTAAGTGTTATTTTTGCCATTGTTCTATCTCTTTTATATTTGAACCTGTACTGCCTAGCTTAGACGAATGTTTTTTTGCATCGTTGTGTCGCCTCAAAGTACTCGATGTATTATTGCTGCACCTTGCTGGAAATTTTTTGCTTCTCTATTGATACAAGAGAGAACCGCATAAAAATAATCAGATCCATGCTAAGTAAACCATGCGCTCATTTTTGACCAAAGGCCGCTGCTAGCAGGAAAGTCTGCTTTAATCTTGACTAAGATAGCGGAAATATTGTCTCTACCCCCCATGTCATTGGCAAGTTGAACTAATTGTGTCGCGTTAAGCGCTAAATTATTATTAAACGCAATGATGGTATCGGCAATATCGGTTTCATCGGCCATATCGCTAAGGCCATCAGAGCAAAATAAATAAATATCTCCTGGTAGTACGGGGTATTCGTGTAGCTCAGCTTGTACACCACTATCAATGCCTACGGCGCGCGTGACTAAATTTTTATGCTCCGAATGTTTCGCTTCGTCTTGCGTAATCAGCCCACTATCAATTTGCTCTTGTAGATAGGAGTGATCACGAGTGAGTTGTAAAAACTCATCTGCGCGCAGACGATAAACCCTTGAGTCACCGACATGCGCCACCGCAACTCTAGAGTCATAAAATAAAGCACAAATGAGCGTGGTACCCATGCCTGCGCATTGTGGCTGACTTTGGGCGGTGCCATAAATAGATTGATTGGCGTAGTGCACAGCGGCCATCAGTACATCGTGGGCAGCAGGCCAGAGGCTATCTGGCCTTTGTAAATGTAAGGGGGCATTGGATTGCATGGCGTCGTGTACAACATGACAGACCATTTCTACGGCAATGCCGCTGGCCACTTCTCCTGCGTTATAGCCGCCCATGCCATCGGCCAGCACCACTAAGCCTTTTTCGGCATCGAAATGGATGGTGTCTTCGTTATGGTCACGAATCAGGCCGGCATCGGTTAATCCTGCCATTTCTAATGCTTGTGAGAGATTAGGCATGCGCTTCTCTGGTCTGTGCAGCTGTATTTAACTGAGCCCTTGCTGCGGCATAGCTACTGTTATGGTTATGGGCTATTGCTCTGGAAATATTAAGCATTCGCTTCTCTGGTTTTTAGCCCTGCTTCTAGCTTAGCCATTGCTGCCGCAAAGTGCGCGCCAGTTTGAAAGCGGGTTGTTTCATCTTTTTGTAATGCTTTCATAATAATAGCGGCCAACATGGGCGGTAGTTTTGGGTTTAAGTGCCGAGGATCTTGTGGCGTGTCGTTGGCGATCTTATACATTAGCTCCGCCATTGATTCACCGGTAAAAGGCAGGCTGCCGGTGCTGAGCTGGTAGAGCATTACTCCGAGTGAAAATAAATCGGAGCGGCCATCAATTTTCTTGCCCGATAATTGCTCTGGTGACATATAAGATGGCGTGCCAAGTACCATGCCGGTGCGGGTTTTGCTGGAGTCCGTAATGCGAGCAATCCCAAAGTCAGTCACTTTCACGATTTTTTCGTTGGGCTCATACATGATATTGGCGGGCTTGATATCCCTATGAACCACATGCTGACCATGGGCGTATTGTAAGGCTTCTGCGACTTGTCTGACGATGCTGATGCATTCCAATAAAGGTAAGAGTTGTGTAGGCTTTGTATAAGCCAGCAAATCTTTACCTTTGAGAAACTCCATAGCGATATAGCAAAGGTCGTGTTCCTCACCTGCATCAAAAATGGTAACAATATTGGGGTGATTAAGCCGCCCAGCGGTTTCGGCTTCTCTAAAAAAACGCTGCCTTGCGTCGTCCAGCTGATCGGCTTCAAATTCTTGCGAGAGCGACATGGTTTTAATCGCCACATCGCGGCCAATTTTAGGGTCTTTGCCCAAATAAACAATCCCCATCGCGCCCTTACCTAATTCTTTTTCTACCTGATAACGGCCCAACATCGGTTTTTCGATACTGCCATCGGTGAGCAGCATGCTGCCATTTACCCCGCCGCCTGCACCGCCCAAGATAACCGTTTCTGACATTTGATGCGCGCGTTTTAGCTTGGCTTCTAGATCGCGGTATTTGGGGTTATGCCCTGCCATGTATTGGTAAACCGATTCGGCCTTATTGAACTGGCGTTTTCTTTCGAAATCCAGCGCTAGATTATATAAAACGCCCATTAAGCCATCGTCTAAAGGCACTTTAGAGAGCTTTTCAAAGGCCATATCCAGTTGGCCTTGGCCTTGAAATGCCATGCCTAGCATGCGGTTTGATTCGGCAGATTCTGCGCTGGATTTTTCTTCTTTTTGCTCGCTAACCAGATAGCGCTTGGTGGTCAGCAAGCCATGCCCTAGCAGCAATAAGCTAGCGGGCCCCATCAGATGAATCCACAGCATGGCTTGCGTCATCAACACAAAATGGCTGATCAGCAGCAAGCCAAATAAAACACTGGTCAAAATAGCGGCAGCGCCCGCCTTTAGCCTAGGCAGCAGCAGGCAAAGATACAGCGTGATACACAGTGCAAGCCCTAGCGAGAGTAGGCTGTTCCAGTTAGGGGACACATAGTAATGCTGCTGTAATAGGCTAGAGAGCGTATGTGCTGCAATCATCACCGGTGCTTCTGAGGGCGAGATTGGCGTGACTAAAGACGAGCCGATGCCCAGCGCCGTTGCGCCTATCATCACAATCTTGCCACGATATTTTTCCAGCGGAATCTTACCCGCTTTGACGTCATAAAAAGAATCAACGGGGAAAGCCGCTTTGCCACTGGGGCTAGGATAGAAATAAGGCCGGAATGAGGCATTACTGCTGATAGGGAGCTTTACATTGGCCAGCGTGATGGATTCGCCCAAACTGAGTTTGATTTGCTTAGGCGATAAATTCAGGATTTTGGCTGCGGCCACTAAGGGGAAGGTGGGGTAGATTTGATCGAAATAACGCACCGCCAAGGGAATGCTCCTCACCACGCCATCATCATCGGGCGTGATGTTTTCGCTGCCTATCCCCGCCGCGCTTTCAGCGAGTTTACTTAAGGGCTGGGTTGCCCCCTTGGCCGACATAGGCCAGCCATTGGCTGGGTTGCCGCTGGCTTCTAGTTCCCATTTTTTAACCGCAGGCAAGAGGGGTTTATCTGGCTCGCCCTGAGCCTCTCCCAGCTCAAACAGCATCGGCAAAATCACATTAGCTGCATGGGCAACGCTAAGACTCAGCTGTTGATCAACATTGAGTTTACTCTCCGCCTCTTTAAACACCGATCCCATGGCCGCCCACGTGACGCTATCAGGTGCGCTGGCGTCTTCTTTATAGAGACGATGCAGCTTTTCGATATAGGCAAGGCCTTTATCTTGCTGTGGCTCGGTAAAGAAGACGCTGGTGGCAATCACCTTGGCCCCAGCGCCCGCTAGCTTATCAATCAACTCGGCATGAATCTCCCGCGACCACGGCCAGCGGCCAATATTGTCGATACTGGTTTGATCGATGGCAATCACCGCAATCCGCTCGTCCACATTACGGGTAGTCAGCCGCACTCCTGCATCGTAAGCACGTTGCTCTAAGCTGGAAATCAACGAGGTAAACAGTAAGGTCGCCATATACAGCAAGAATACGGCTACACCGATCACCCAATCTTTCTTCCAAAAGGCCGTTTTCATGGTGAGATCAATATAAAAATAGACATGCTGGATCTGCGTAGGCTGTCGATATCCTTTTCAATTTAGTAGAAGAAGCATCATCTTGCTTTCTCTTGGTTAAGAAATTTGCAAGCCAAAAAAAAGCAAGCCGCGTGGCTTGCTTTTAAAAAAACACTGTTTTTAGCTGCGCTTAGCGCGGTTGTCTACAGTGCAATTTCAATATTATCAATTAAACGAGTATGGCCTAGGCGGGCGGCAATGAGAATCACGAGCTGGTGATCTGTTACTGCTGCGGGCTTCAAGCTCAGGGCGTTGCGCATTTCTACGTAATCGACACTGACCCAACCACGCGCGAGCAAATCGTTTGTTGTTTCTGCGCTGAGGCGCTCGTAATCACGCTCGCCTGCTTCGATGGCAGCTTTCATGCGGCTGAGGTGATAGTAGATGCGCGTGGCTTCTTGCTTATGCTCGACACTGAGGTAGCCGTTCCTAGATGACAGCGCTAGGCCATCGTTGGCGCGGCCGGTATCGACAGCTACAATTCTAACGGCTTGGTTTAAGTCTTCCACCATGCTTTTAATCACAAACAGCTGCTGGTAATCTTTTTTGCCAAAGCACGCCACATTCGGCTGCACAATATTGAAGAGCTTGCTGACTACCGTGGCTACACCACGGAAATGCCCCGGGCGGAACGCGCCGCATAGCTCATCTTGTATTGCGGGTGGCTCAACTTGATACTGCTGAATCACCTTGGGATAGAGCACTTTTTCATCGGGGGCAAAGATCACATCCACGCCACCTTGGGCGGCAATCAGTGCCGCATCTTGCTCTAAGGTGCGCGGGTAGACTTCAAAATCTTCGCCCTGACCAAATTGCAGGCGGTTCACAAAGATGCTGACCACAATATGCTCAGCCTCTGCACGCGCTGCATCAATCAAGGTCATGTGTCCGGCGTGTAGATTGCCCATGGTTGGCACAAAAGCTACGCTGCCAACGGTGGCACGCCAAGCGCGCAGTTCTTCAATGCTATGGATGATTTTCATAAATAACCGTGGTTAGAAATACAGAACTTAGGGCGGGTGCAGCCCGCGAGTAATGCTGAAAAATACGCGGATTTCACCCACCCTAGGTGTAGAGTGACAGGTGCTTAAAAGCTATGTTCGTCCGCCGGAAAGCTCATGGCTTTGACCGCTTTCACATAGGCCTCTACCGCAGCTTGAATACTGTGGCTGCCTGCCATAAAGTTTTTTACGAAGCGGGCTTTTTTGCCTGGGTATACGGCCAGCATATCGTGTAAGACCAGCACTTGGCCGTCCACATCCACACCTGCACCAATACCGATGGTTGGAACGATTAGCGCCTCGGTCACGGCTTTGGCAACGTGGGCGGGCACCATTTCCATCAGTACCAGCGCAGCGCCTGCGGCTTGGTGGGCAAGGGCATCGCGTTTAAGCACTTCGGCATCAAATTCGCTTTTACCTTGTACCTTATAACCGCCGTAGACATTCACTGATTGCGGTTGTAGGCCAATATGGGTGCAAACAGGGATGCCACGGTTAACCAAGAAATCCACGGTTTCGGCCATAATCATGCCGCCTTCTAGCTTCACCATTTCAGCACCCGCAGCCATCAATTTGGCGGCGCTGGCATAGGCTTGCTGTGGGGATACTTGATAGCTACCAAAGGGCAAGTCAGCCAAAACTAAGGCATCTTTGCTGCCACGCGCTACACAGCGGGTGTGGTAAACCATATCTTCTAAGCTAACAGGCAGGGTAGAGCTGTGCCCTTGAATAACGTTGCCGAGTGAATCGCCAACCAGGAGAATTTCTACCCCAGCATCGTCTAAAAGTGTAGCAAAGCTGGCGTCATAACAAGTGAGCATGGTGATTTTTTGCCCAGCTTGCTTCATATTCTGCAAGGTACTAACAGTGGTTTTCATGGTATTGGATGGTCCATGGGAGTTTGGCGTTGATGACGCAATGCAGCAAGTCTACCCCAGTGGCTTACTCTCTGTAAGTACGGAAAGTTGTTGATCAGCAAGCAGAGCTAAAAAAACGGCCGCTGGGCCAAGTCCGCTAATGCTGATATCAGGGGCAATTTCTAATAATGGCCGTAAGACAAAGGCGCGTTGATGCATGCGTGGATGCGGCACAATCAGGTGATCTTGCACAATGCAGGCGTTGCCGTAGAGCAGTAAATCCAGATCTAGCGTGCGGGGCGCGTCTTGAAAAGTGCGTTGCCGCCCGCATTGCGCTTCAATTTCTAGCAGGCAGTGCAGTAGTTGTGCGGCACTTAGGCTGGTTTCAAGCTTAGCAACGGCGTTGATAAAGTCAGGTTGGTCGGTGTAACCAACGGCTTTGCTGCTATAAAAGCTAGATTGAAGTAGCAGCTGGCTATCAGGCAAGGCGGCGATTAGGGCCAAGGCTTCTTGCAGCTGTTTGACTGGGTTGCCAAGATTGGCACCGAGAGCCACAAAAGCGATCGTACTCATTAGGTATCCGTAAAAAAATGAAACCCCAATCTTGTACCACTGCGTTGAGATGAATAGGGCGTTTTATAACAAACGCGCGTCAACGCTGTGATTAAAGAGTGGGGCTTTTGCTTGGTTTTAGAAAGCTTTATTCGGCCTTAGGGCCGGTCGGCTTACGGCGGCGGCGTTTACGCGCTGCGGTGCTGCTGGTGGCTGCAGGCTTGCCGTTATCGGCTGCTGCCGTCATCAGGGCCATGCGCTCATCTTCGCTGGCGTTTTGAAAACGTGTCCACCAATCACCCAGTGATTGCTCTACCATGCCGCACTCAACACGCAGCATCAGGAAATCATAAGCGGCTCTAAAGCGTTGCTGCTCCATTAAGCGCCACGGACGCGTACCCGTGCGCTGCTCGAAGCGCGGTTGCAATAGCCAGATTTCTTTCATGGCTGCGCCGTAGCGATTCGGAATCGCCATACGCTTTTGCACCTTGTCTTCCACGGTATTCATGGCTTCAACTAAGGCTGGCACAGGATATTCACCTGCAGCTTGGCGTTTAATCCAATCGGCTTCTACCTCGTGCCATAGCAACGCTGCAAACAAGAATCCGGCTGAAACAGGTTTGTCTTCGTTCAGGCGCTGATCGGTGTTTTCTAGCGCGATACGCAAGAATTTAGTGGTTTCAGGCTTGGAAAGCAGCTTATCTAAGAGCGGGAACAGCAGCTTATGCAGGCCGTTTTCACGCAGCGCCATCAAGCAAGCCCAAGCGCTACCCGATAACAGCAGCTTCATCATTTCATCAAATAAACGCGCTTGCGGGATGTTTTCTAGCAGCTTAGCGTGAACCAGAATCGGTGTTTTAGTCGCCGGTGCAATGGTGAGGCCCAGCTTGGCGGAGAGGCGAATCGCGCGCAGCATGCGTACCGGATCTTCGCGGTAGCGCAAATCTGGATCACCAATCATGGTGAGGCGTTTGTTTTCTAGATCGGCCACACCGTGGTGGAAATCTAAAATTTCTTCGCTGCGCGGGTTGTAATACAGCGCATTGACGGTGAAATCACGTCGGGATGCGTCTTCTTCAATATTGCCGTAGGCATTGTCACGCAGAATGCGGCCAGAAGCATCGGTCGGGGCTTCGCTGGCACCGCGAAAGGTGGTGACTTCGATGATTTCCTCACCAAAAGGCACATGCACAATGCGAAAGCGGCGGCCAATAATGCGCGAGCGATGAAACACATGGCGCACCTGTTCTGGCGTGGCGCTGGTGGCAACGTCAAAATCTTTGGGTGATTTTTCCAGCATCAAGTCGCGTACTGCGCCGCCTACGATGTAGGCTTCAAAGCCAGCATCTTGCAGACGGTCACACACTTTAAGTGCGCCAGAATGAAGTTGGTCACGGCGAATGCCGTAGTGTTTTGCGTGAAGCACACGTTTGCCTGGGCGGCGTAAAACTTTGCCGATCAATTTACGAATCATCTTTGAACCAAGTAAGTGCGAATTGCGAAGCGTCCGGCGGCATTATACAGACCTTAGCCCCGATGTCTGATAAAGCCGTTGGCAATTGTTTTGTGGGCGCTGCTTTTGCCTCTACTGCTACGCCGATTTTGGTCTGATCTGTAGCTGTTACTTATTTAATAAATGCTGCATGCTAGTGCAAGTTATTTGTAAACAAACAGAGTGAACCATGCCTACTTATTCATACCGCGTAGTGAATGTCTTTGCTGAGAATTTTTTTTCGGGCAATCAGCTTGCCGTGTTTACCGATGCCACGGGGCTGGACGATGCCACGATGCAATTATTGGCGGCGCAGCTTAATTTATCTGAAACCACCTTTGTTTTTCCATCGAAGGTGGCCAGTGCCAAAGTGAGAATCTTTACCCCGACTAATGAAATTGCCTTTGCTGGCCATCCTAGCTTAGGCACGGCTGCGGTGATTCGGGACGGGCGGGCTAATGTTTCTTTAGAGTTAAAGGCAGGGATTATTCCGCTGCGTTTCCATGGCGATGTGGTCACTTTAACGGCGAACGTGGCCGAGCACCGTGCTGGCCCATCATCTGCTGATCTGGCAAGTACATTGGGTTTGCCCTTAAGCGCATTTGCAGAGGCCGCTCAATTGGTGGATAACGGCACCGAGCAGTTGATTGTGCCTTTAAATAGCGTTGATGATGTAAGGGCATGCCAGCCCGATGCAAAGCGTTTGAGTGATTTGGTGCAGCAAGGCCGCAATCGTGATGGCACCTTGGTGTGGGCTTGGCAAAATGATGAAATCATCGCCCGTTATTTTTGGTCGAAGCATGGGCAGATCATGGAAGACAACGGCACTGGCTCGGCCTGCGCTAATTTGGGGGCTTATTTACTTAAGCAAGGCGTACAGCTGCCCTTTGCGGCAACCATGATTCAGGGGCATACAGCGGGCCGATTAGCGCACTTACATTTGAGTATTACAGCAGATCGCCAAGTAGAAGTCGGTGGGCGGGTGGTGAATATCGGGCGAGGGGAGTTTGATCTTTAGCCCGCTTTTGCACCTCTAGCCTTACTTACATATAGGCATGAAATACGGGAATTTCATGCCTACGTAATTGCCAGTACAAAGATTGGCAAATTATTACCTGAAAGATCAAAGCATAATCTGCAAGGCAGGCAGTTATCAGCCGCTGCTTGCCTTTATAATCTTATTTTTCTGAGCCTTGATAGAAATCGCCCGCCATGATCTCCCGTCTTTCTGCCGCACCTATTATTTTCTCCCTCTTAATTGCAACTTCTGCTCAGGCTTTTGTACCGCCGGTGCCGGATATTGCAGCCAAGGCTTATTTACTCACTGATTATCAAAGCGGCATTGCGCTTGCTGGGCGTGATCCAGATACGCGTGTTGAGCCCGCTTCTTTAACTAAGCTAATGACGGCTTATCTGACTTTCAAAGCGGTAAAAGAAGGTAAGTTAAAGCTGGATCAACAGCTCACCGTTTCGGACAAAGGCTGGCGCACCGAAGGCTCGCGCATGTTTCTTGATCCTAAAAAGCCCGTCACCGTAGATGATTTGATTAAGGGCATGATCGTACAAAGTGGTAATGATGCTTGCGTTACGCTAGCCGAAGCCATTGCCGGTAGCGAAGAAGTATTTGCCCAGTTGATGACACGTGAAGCCAAGCGCCTTGGCATGAATGGTACTAACTTTAAAAACAGTACCGGCTTGCCTGATGCTGATCACTATATGACGGTGGCCGACTTAGCTAAGTTAGCCACGGCAATAATCCATGATTTCCCTGAGTTCTATCCCATCTACTCGATGAAGGAATTCGCCTACAACAATATCAAGCAGCCAAACCGCAATCTGCTGCTGTACCGCGATCCTTTTGTGGATGGCATGAAGACTGGCCATACCGCCAGCGCAGGCTTTAACTTAGTTGCATCCACTAAGCGTGATGGTCGCCGTTTGATCTCGGTAGTGGTGGGTACGGCTAGCGATGAAGTGCGCGCTAGCGAATCGAGCAAGCTACTTAACTGGGGGATTCAATTTCAAGAAACCCCGCGTTTATACGCTGCCAAACAGGCGGTTTCTAATGTGGCGGTTTGGAAAGGTAAATCAGATAAAGTAAATGTGGGCTTTTTAGAAGACCGCTTTATCACCGTGCCGCGTGGCGATGCTAAAAACCTGAAAATGGCGTTTACCAGCACCCAGCCTTTGATTGCCCCCATTAAAGTAGGCCAAAGTGTGGGCAAGCTGGCGGTGAGCTTAAATGGTAAGCAATTGGTTGAACTGCCGGTGGTGGCCTTAGCAGAAGTACCCGAAGCCAATATCTTTGGCCGCGCATGGGATTCAATCCGTATGTGGTTTAAATCGATTTTTGGTTGATGTTGGTACGATTGCTTTAAAACCCAAATCTTGAACCACGGAGAGCGTGGAGAACACGGAGTTTCACGGAGAAAACCTTGAGGGTTTTCTGTTTTTAACTCGTTTTTCTCCGTGCTAAAGATGGATGGTTTTTTTGCTCATGTAGGGTGGGCACGTTTTTGTGCCCACGCGAACGGCCAGAAAAAGATCTGTAGCCACAGAGGTAAACCAAGTGCGCAGAAACGAATGGGGCGTTAAATACTAATCAGCACTCGATTAGTATTTAATTTACGGCGCTGCGAAACGCGTCATTCCCGCATGTGTTTGGCGGGAATCCAGTTACGCTGCTGGATCCCCGATAAAAACACTCGGGGATGACGGTGTTGAGATGCCCTTGAGGGTGATTTTAAAGCGCATGCTCAACAATGTTTTCTCCCCGTCCTCTGTGTTCTCTGCGCGCTCTGTGTTTACAGAATTTTTTAAGCTTTTTTTGGAGATACTTTATGGATTTCCCTCCCTTAGTTGGCTTTTTAAATGGTCGCTTTGCGCCGTTGGCCGATTTACAGATTTCTGTTTTAGATCGCGGATTTTTGTTTGGTGATGGGATTTATGAAGCGATTCCTGTCTACAATCGCCACCCTTTAAGGTTGACCGAACATCTGCGCCGCTTGGCAGGCAGTTTGGCGGCGATTAATATGCCCAACCCTTATGGGGCCGCAGAGTGGGCGAGCTTGATTCAACAGCTGATCGCTCAGCAAAGTTTTGCGGATCAAAGCGTGTATGTGCAAATCACTCGTGGCCCTGCTTTTCCGCGCAATCATGCTTTTCCAACCGTAACCGAGCCAACGGTATTTATGTTTGCCGATGAATTACTGCCACCCAGTAAAGAGGCGGTAGCAAACGGCGTGGCGGCGGTGTCTGCTGCTGATATCCGCTGGCTGCAGTGCAATATCAAGGCGATTTCACTGCTGGCGAATGTATTGTTGAAGCAGCAGGCAGTGGACGCTGGCGTGGCGGAAACCATTCTTTTTCGTGATGGCTACTTGCAAGAGGGCGCCTCCAGCAACATCTTAATAGTCAAAGAGGGCGTATTACTGGCCCCGCCCCCAAGCAATCTAATGCTTACGGGGATTACTTATGATTTGGTGATTGAGCTAGCTAAGCAGCATAATATGCCGCTTGAAGTGCGCGCCATCCTTCAGCAAGAAGTGCTGGATGCCGATGAAATATGGCTGACTTCCTCTTCTAAAGAAGTATTGGCCGTGGTGTCTTTAGATGGCAAGCCGGTTGCAAATGGCTTGCCGGGGCCGCTTTACCCAATAATGTACGATTATTTTCAAGTGTTTAAAAACGAGGCAATGCGCCTCGGTAAGGATAAGTAAATGAGTCAGGATGCCCCCAATCTCGCCGATCTAGTTGAGTTTCCGGCCGAGCTACCCATGAAAGCGATCAGCCACAAAGACGTGCCGCATGATGAATTTCATGCCGCGGTGAAAGAGCTGGCGGTATTGCATATCACCGATTTTAAAGAAGAATGGATTTCGATACGCACCAGCAGCGGCGGCAGCTTTATTTCGGTAACGCTATCAGCCACTTACCAATCTGCCGACGAAGTGAATGCGCTAGATACCGCACTACGCGCGCATCCGCTCGTGAAGATGGTGATGTGAGTGCCTGAACTCATTGTGAAACAGCTGGGCATGGTGGAGTACGAGCCAACTTGGCGGGCCATGCAGGCTTTTACCGATAGCCGCAGCGCAGACACCAGCGATGAAATCTGGCTGCTAGAGCATCCACCGGTTTACACCCAAGGCCAAGCGGGCAAGCCGGAGCATCTGATTGCTGCAACGGATATCCCCGTGGTGCAGATCGATCGCGGCGGGCAGGTGACTTACCACGGCCCAGGCCAAGTGGTGGCCTATGTGCTGCTGGATGTGCGCCGCCTAGGCATAGGCGTGCGCGAGCTAGTGCGCAAACTAGAGCAAAGCGTGATCGATACCCTCGCCGATTATGGCGTTACCGCCTACGGCAAGGTGGATGCGCCTGGCGTGTATGTTAATCCAGAGCTCGGCGAGGCAAAAATTGCCTCTCTAGGATTACGGATTCGTAACGGCTGTTGCTTTCACGGTTTAGCGCTGAATGTAAACATGGATTTAACCCCATTTGATTGGATTAATCCCTGCGGCTATGCCGGTTTGCGCGTGACACAATTGGCCGATTTTGTGGCCGATGCGACATCAGCAGCAATTGCCGGTAAACTTGCCGAAAAAATCACGCAACAAATCAAACCCTTAACAGAGTAGGGTTATCCTGCTCAGCTAGCGATCCTCCATGACTCAAGACACTAAACAGCCATCGAAAGAAGTGGGCGTTAAGCTCAAGGGCGAAGCCAAGACGGCCCGCATCCCGATTAAGATTGTGCAGCTGGATCAGCGCATTAAAAAGCCAGATTGGATCCGCGTGCAAGCGCCATCTTTAAATGGCCGCTTTGGCGAAATCAAGCAAATCCTGCGTAGCCAAAAGCTGCACACCGTGTGCGAAGAAGCCGCCTGTCCCAATATTGGTGAATGCTTTGGTAAGGGCACCGCCACCTTTATGATCATGGGCGATATCTGCACCCGTCGTTGCCCCTTCTGCGATGTGGGCCATGGCCGGCCCAACCCGCTAGACCCACAAGAGCCAGTGCATTTGGGCGAAACCATTGCCGCGCTTAAGCTTAAATACGTGGTAATTACCTCGGTAGACCGCGATGATTTAAGGGATGGCGGCGCGCAGCACTTTGTAGATTGCATCACCCAATCACGTGTGCAATCGCCAGCGACTCAAGTAGAAGTCCTCGTGCCTGATTTCCGTGGCCGTTTGGATGTTGCTTTGGATCTATTTGCTAAAGCGCTGCCAGATGTGCTGAACCACAATCTAGAAACCGCACCGCGCCTGTATAAACAAGCGCGCCCAGGCTCGGATTACCAGCACTCCTTAGATCTACTGAAACGCTTTAAAGCCATGTACCCCGATGTGCGGACTAAATCCGGCATTATGGTGGGCCTGGGCGAAACCGATGAAGAAGTTATCCAAGTGATGCATGATCTGCGCGCGCACGATGTAGACATGATCACCATCGGCCAGTATCTGCAACCCACGGCCACCGGCCACCTGCCGGTGCTGCGCTATGTACACCCGGATCAGTTCAAAGTGTTTGAAAAACTTGCTTACGAGCTAGGCTTTAAACACGCCGCCGTGGGCGCAATGGTGCGATCGAGCTACCATGCCGATGAGCAAGCGCACGGCGCTGGGATTTAAGCGTTAGCGATCAAAAGCGCCACCTATAAAGGTGGCGTTTTTTTTTGGCCCAACTTCAATCCAGCTCAAAGGCCGGATCATTGCACATGGGTACAATTCGTTTTTTTCAGGCAAAGCCATCTTATGATCATGAATAGCTACGCCATACTTCGCGCCGTGCATGTGCTCTCCATCTTGCTATGGATAGGCGGAGTGGCTTTTGTTACGTTGGTGCTGCTGCCCGCATTGCGCCGCCATCAGCAGGATTACGCCACCTTTGAGCTGCTGGAGCATCGCTTTGGCCATCAGGCCAAGTGGATGACGCAGCTGGCTATGTTGTCTGGCGTGGCCATGTTGTGGCTGACGGATAGCTGGAGTCGCTTATTAGACAGCTGGTGGCTGTGGGCGATGATCATCACTTGGGCAGTGTTTACCCTGATGCTGTTTGTGCTAGAACCCTTTGTGATTCATCGCTGGTTGCACCGGCGTGCAGAGCAAGACCCACAGGGCACATTGCTGCTATTGCAACGCTTACATTACGCCCTACTGGCTTTGGGCCTGATTGCTACATTCGGTGGGGTACTGGGCGCGCATGGCGGGGCTTGGTTTTGATTGGGGTTTTATGCAGGGTGGAAGAAGCCCTATGTGCGCTAGGCAAAATCAAAAAGATCTTTTTAGTGCCTTCGGCTCGTCGATTTTGGTGCGGCATCCCCGCTGGGACTCACTTTCTTGCTTCGCCAAGAAAGTAAGCAAAGAAGGCGACCCCAGCCAGCACGAAGGCCCCTCACTGCGGATAATCGGCTCGGCGAAAAAGGCTGCGCGCTCGCTGCCTCGCTACCCCTTTTCCGAAATCCCGATCCGCTTATTCCTCGCTTCGGCGTGCTTCAAGGGGGATGTAAGCCCCATGCTGAGAGCGTGTCATGTCGTGTTGTTGTTTGCTAATGCAAAAACAAACTGCTTAGCGTACATGGGGTTTTACCCGTCCCACAATCACTACCCCCGCGATAGCGTATGGATTTTCAAGGCTAACTCTTCGCCTAACCAGCTTGCGCCATTGGTATGGGCTTCTACATCGTCGTTCAGCTCTGGGTGGATCAAGACGGATAGTTCACCACGCTGCGTTTCAAGCAGGGCGCGGACTTCGCTTAGTAAGCTTTCATCAAAATTGATTTCAAACATCGGCTGAGTATGCGGGCCAACTTCGCGGTGGATTAATTCACCCATCCAGCAATCAGTACTTAATGCAGCTCGAAGCCGGGCGTGCAGCTTTTCTGCGGCGATGATTTGCTCGGGTAAAAAATAAACGTGGGCGTGATAGATAACAGACATATAAAAATCCGTAGATATGGCTTAGCGATTCAAGGGGGCGAATTATGCGGGATTTATACAGTTAAATGGCATATTTTATATTTGGTGTAAGGCTGTAAGCCGTATGGTTTTTCTTTGGCTATATCTGAGTTAATAGTTTAAAACTGAAATCTAGGTTTTTTTATTAGCAAACAGTTGGGAATGCAATAAACGCGCTCTTTGCACGGGGCTTTAGTGTCCCCTTGAAGCACGCCGAAGCGAGGAACAAGCGGGGCGGGGTTTCGGCGAGGATGTTTGAGCGAAGCGAGTCCCGCAGCCGCCGCCTCGATTGTCCGCAGTGAGGGGTTTCGTGCTGGCCGGGGTCGCCTTCTTTGGCTTCGTTTCTTGGCGAAGCAAGAAAGGAAGGCCCTGCGGTGGCTACCGCTCCAAAATCGATGTGCCGTAGGCACTAAAAAGTAAGCGGATTACCGCTTTGCTCTCTACAGCGTAATTTGTCTGCAAAAACGCTCAGACTTATTACGGCCTAGGAGTTCATTACGACTTACGAGTTTAGTGCAGTAGGGCGGCTTAGCCGCAGGCGTAACCCGCGTTCAGGTATGGCAAGCTGGGCAGTAATCGAGTGCTTGTTTGGTGGAGATATTTCAGGGCGGGTTGATAAACCTAACCATGGCCTACATGGCTGCAAGGGCTCATAGCTGACGTAAGCAGATTTAACTTTACTCTGACCCCAGTTATTCAGAAGCCAAAGTTAATCCAGAGGCTAAGGCTACTCCTCTGTCTAAGGCCGCTCTGCAAGCCAAGGCCCGTCTGAATGCCCAAGCCATTCTGGCTCAATACGGGTTTAGGGTAAATTCCAATGGTTTACATCAAGCCATTGAGCAGCGCCACTATAATTTGCTACCGCAATTTATCCGTGCGGGGATGCCGATTGAGCTGGCAGATGAGGCGGGTTGGACGCCTGTTATGCACGCTTGCTTTGCGGGGAAAATGGATATTGTCATTGAGCTGATTGAGCTTAATGCCAATCTTTTGCTTACAGATTGCTATGGTTATACCTTGCTGCATTGGGCTGCGCTCAATGGCAATGCCAATCTGGTTACGCTCTTAATGACTTATGATTTAGATCCGCAGCAAACCAGCAATAAAGGGATTACGCCACTGATGCAGGCGGCGGCAGGCGATCATGTTGCGGTGATGAAACGCATCGTTGCGGAATGCGGCATGATGGCTATTCACGCTGAATGTAAAGAGGGCTGGACGGCGCTACATAAGGCAACAGTGAATAAAAAAGTGAGTGCAGCGCTCTGGCTGCTTGAACACGGCGCTGACCCCTATTTACGTAATCAGCGTGGCGAATCCGCTTGCTCATTGGCGCTTGAATTAAATCAGCACCGTTTATACGATTTACTGAGTGGATGGGCCGATCGTCATGCAGGTAAATGACCACCCAAAACAGATTGATTTAGCCCCCCATCGGCCCTCCCCAAGGCCGTAAGTCGTATGGTTTTTGTAGGATGCCAATAAGCTCTGGGTGCAACATTTACGTCGCCCAGCGAGAGCGCATTACACCGCCGTTGCTTTATACGGTGTAATGCGTCTGGAAAATTGCCCAGACTTATTACGCCCTAGGAATTCATTACGACTTATGAGTTATGTTTAATATCCTCAGAGCCAAAGCAAGCAAATTTAACTTTACCCTGACCCCAGTTATTTGTGAATAAAAAAGTGAGTGCAGCGCTCTGGCTGCTTGAACACGGCGCTGACCCCTATTTACGTAATCAGCGTGGCGAATCCGCTTGCTCATTGGCGCTTGAATTAAATCAGCACCGTTTATACG